>JBGSKZ010000058.1:0-6475 GCA_041741035.1 Treponematales bacterium | reverse complement strand
GACTATCGGGACTATTGGCGCAAGTTCGGCTTCCACGACACCCTGGTCGTAGGACCCGTCCAGCGCTTCCGCTGCAAGGCCTGCGGTAAGACCTATTCGACGCGAACCTTCTCTAATCAGTACTACACCAAGCGGATTATCGACCTGAAGGAGATTCATCGGAGCCTCTCTCAGGGCGAATGCATCAGCGCTATCGCGCGCCATCTTGGCTGCACCTTGGAGAGCGTCCAGAATAGGATCGATAGGCTCGGTCGCGCGTCTATCGCTGCCCAGGCGAGCATTCTTGAGGGCTTCGATGCAAGTGAGCATATGGTAGCCGATGGCTTTGAAAGCTTCGACCGCTCTCAATACCATCCCTGCCACCACAACATCCTCGTCGGGAAGAGCTCGCAATTCCTTTTTGGATCGACACATGCTACCGTGCGAAGGAAAGGCCGCATGACTTCTAGCCAGCGCGCCGAGCGAACGCGCCTTGAAGAGCGCTGGAAACCCAAGCGCGGGGGGCTGTCGGCATCTTTCCGCGAACTCATGGGAGTCTTCCTTAGATACTGGGACCAGGCTGCCATGGAAGGCGTGCAACTGTGGACCGACGAGCATCCCGTCTACCCTCAGGCTATCGCCGCGCTACCGAGCCTCCGCCTGGCCATGGCCGAGGGACGACTGGAGCACAGGACCCACCCGTCGCATGCGCCGCGGGGGCTACTGAATCCGCTCTTCTCGGTGAACTACTACGATCGAGAGCTGCGGAAGGACCTCGCCGCCTTCCATCGCGAGAGCGTCTGCTTCACGCGGAATGTAGCTAACGGCTTTATGCGTATGCGGCTCTACCAAATCTATCACAATTACCAGAAACGGTACCGGATTAGGCCTTTATGGCTGCCTTTCACGCATGCCCAGGCCGCGGGGGTACCCGCGTTCAGGATCCGCGAAGGGATGCAGGGCTTCTATACGGACAGGCCCTTTCTTTCAAAGCTACGCTTAAATGATGAAGAGACAAGGGTTTGGATGAAAGCCCACCGGACGCCCTTGAAAGAGGGGAAGGACTATGTTCCCAAGTATGCCCTGGCTTCGTAGGAGGCGTGGAAGCCATAAGGTTCGGGGAACTAACATTCTGCCACGACGAAATCCTTGAGCCGCGATAAAAGCCTCTGCGGAACCTTCCCCCGTACCAGCACCGTACCTTCCTCATGCTCCTCGGACAGGACCGTAGCCTCGCGATAGAGCAGGGACACGAGGCTGTACTGGCTCTGTGGTATGCGCATGAGCAATTCGCTGTCGCCCGCGCTCAAAGCGGCATTGATGGCCTCCTTGAGGGTTTCAAGGCCTTCGCCGGTCTTGGCGGAACAGAACACGGCGCCGGGATGGCGCCTGGCCAGGAACTCTAGCACGCTCTTTTCCTCGACCTTGTCGACCTTATTATAGACGATAACCGAGTGCGAGGTGTCGGCGCCTATTTCGCTCAATACCTTCCTGGTCGTTTCGTACTGGACTTCAGATTCGGCGTCCGCCGCGTCGAGCACGTGCACGAGCAGGTCCGCGTCGGCCGCCTCCTCGAGCGTAGCCTTGAAGGCTTCCACGAGGCCGTGGGGCAGGTTGCGCACGAAGCCCACGGTATCGGTGAGCAGCACGACGCCCGCCTTGGTTACGAGGCGCCTCGTGGTGGGGTCCAGGGTGGCGAAGAGCTTGTCCTCGGCGAACACGTCCGCGAGCGTGATCACGTTGAGTATGGAGGATTTGCCCGCGTTGGTGTAACCCACTATAGCCGCCCGCGGCATGGATATGCGCTCGCGGCGTCGGCGCTGAACGGCCCGGTTCTTCCGGATGCCGTTCAGCTCTTCCTCCAGCATCTGTATGCGATCGGATATTTCGCGCCTGTCCAGCTCTATCTTCTGCTCGCCCGAGCCTTTGGTTCCGTAACGGCCGCCGCGTTGCCTATGCAGTTCCTCGTAGGAATGGCTGAGGCGCGGCAGGAGGTATTTAAGCTGGGCAAGCTCGACCTGCAGAGACGCTTCCTTGGTATGGGCGCGGCTTGCGAATATCTTGATGATGAGTTCGGCGCGGTCGTATACGGAGAGCCCGGAGAGCTTTTCCCAGTTGCGCTGCTGCACTGGGCTTATGGGCCTATCGAAGATGATCGAGTCGGCGTCGGCGGCCTTGGCGGCCGCGACGATCTCGTCGGCCTTGCCGCTACCGAGCAGGAGGGCGGCTGTTTTCACGCGCAGGGGCACCGTGACCGAGCCGGCCACTTCTATGCCCAGGGTCTCTCCGAGGCTTGCCAATTCTTTTACGAGGCTCTCGGCCTCGGCGCTGCGCACGGCCTCGTCGCGCACGCCTACGAGGTAGGCGCGTTCGGGCCGCACGGCGGTATCATGGAGTTCTTTCACGCCTCCTATAGTAACCGCGAAGGGGCTTAAGGGTCGAGTGGCCAATACGGCTAGATAAAAAGTGTACGCGGGAACCGTCCGCGCGCCGGGAGCCGCCTGAGCTCCCGGGAAGGCTTAGGGCACGTTGAATTCGAGTATGGTCGGCAGATGGTCCGATATGCGCAGGGTGTCATGCTGGCGCACGGTAAAGGATTCGGGCTCTATGTCGTCGGACACGAAAAAGTAGTCGAGCACGCGGTCTGGCCTGTCCCGTATATTGGGGAAATGGGTGAGGAAGCGTTCGCCTTCGGGACCGTCCACGTCTTCGACGCGCGGAAAGCCTTTGTACAGGGCGTAGAGTTTGGCTATTTCGGTGTCCGTTTGGAACATGGGCTTCTCGTCGTCGGGCAGGCGCGAGTAGGAGAGACCGGGCGGCACGAGGTTGAAGTCTCCGGCTATGATGAAGCTTCGCCCCTGGGCTGCCGTGTCGCCCAGCAGCCCTATCACGTAGTCCACCTGTCTCTGCATGGTATCGGAGCCCTGCGCGAAGGCGTCCATGTGTATGCTCATCAGCGATAGTGGCGCGCCTCCCTGCACGGGAAGCCGCAGTTCCAGCACCGCGCGCTTGAAGTTGAGGTGGCGGGTAATGGGATCGGCGGGCATGAGCGGCAATTGATAGCGGAAGGCTTCGTCGACGCGGTATTTGGATATGATGGCTAATTTCATGCCGGCGCTGCCCATGATACGGGGATGCGGCACGAAGGCTGCTTTCCAGTAGAAGGCCGAGGCATAGTAGGCGTAGCTTTCGGGCAGATAGCCAAGGAGGCGCTCGAGCTGGTCTTCGCCGTCGGTGCTCGACGAGCCGTCATGCAGTTCCTGCAGTATGAGCAGGTCGGGATCTTCGTCGCGCAGTACGCGCGCTACCTCGGCGTAGCTGGCCTCTATATCCTGGCGCGAGGGGCGGTCGTCCTTGCCCGAGCCGTCCCATTCGTCGTAGAAGAATACGTAGTTCTTGCCCGCCATGTACTGCAGGTTCCAATTGAGCACTTTCAGGCGCTGGCCGCTTTGGAGCGCGGGGGCCTCGCTGCGCGCATATACCTTCTCGGCCTGTATGGGCTTTGGATGGAAGGTGCTTAGCCTAAAGGCCAGTATCAGGACGGCGGCCACGAGCGCGATTATCCTAAGTATACGCAAAGCCTTCTTCATGCTGCCTCCCCGCCGTACGCGTCCATTCTCGGCCAGTCGGGGCTTCCTGTCAACGACCTTAAGCTTAGCGCTCAACTTGCCCCGCGGCGGCTCATAGGGTACTATGGAAACCAGAACATCCTTGAAAGGAAGCGCCATGAACGAGGAACGGACCTTTGCCATGCTCAAGCCCGGCGTCCTGCAGCGCCGCATGGCGGGAGAGCTCTTGACCCGCATCGAGAAAAAGGGGCTTTCCGTCATAGCCCTGAAGCTTATCGTCATACCGAAGCCCCTCGCCGAGCGGCATTACGCCGAGCACCACGGCAAGGATTTTTATCCGGGGCTCATAGCCTATATGACCAGCGGCCCCGTCGTGGCCATGGTGATCGAGGGACGCGACGCCGTATCGGCGCTGCGCGCGCTCTGCGGGGCCACGAATCCAGCGGAGGCGCATAGCGGCACAATACGCGGGGACTATGGCGCGCGCACCCAGCGCAATCTCATACACGCTTCCGACTCTATCCTGAGCGCTGAGCGGGAGATAGCGCTCTTCTTCCAGCCGCAAGAGCTTCACGCCTGGAAAGACGGCAACGATGAATGGATATGAGGACCGCCCCCTCCGGGCTATTCCGTGCCCGTTCGGCTCCGCCGGTTTTCTTCGCGCGCGGACACGGATCCATTTTGGCCGGACAGAACCGATCCAAGCCGGCATATGCGAGAGGAAAGCGAGTTGACGATGGCAGAGAGCGAAAAGAAGCATAAGCGTTGGCGCATTCCGGCCTTGCCGGCCTTTGGAAAGCGCAAGAAGGAAACGGTTGGCGTCATCGGCGCGGGCGCCTGGGGCACAGCGGTAGCCAAGAGCCTAGCGGAAAACGGCCACGATGTTACGCTCTGGGCCTTGGAGCCGGAGACCGTTGCCGCGGTGAACGAGCGGCGCGTCAATGAGCTATACCTGCCTTCAGTGGCGCTGCCTGCCAATCTTAAGGCCACGGGAGATCCCCTTGAAGCCGCCAGCGGCAAGGACGCCATCGTGCTCGCCGTGCCGTCGCCTTATCTTTTGTCCACGGTTAAGCGCATACTCATAGCGCCCAACATCATGGAAGGCAGCTCCCTCATCATCGTGCTCACCAAGGGCTTCATCGAGACGGCCAAAGGCCCCAAGCTCATAGTCGATACGCTGGAGGATTACCTGCCTGGTTTCTACCGAGGCAACCTGGTGTACGTGTCGGGGCCGAGCCACGCCGAGGAAGTATCGCGCGGGCTCATGACGGGGCTGGCCGCGGCCAGCGCGAACGGCAGGAACGCCATACGCGCGCGCGAACTCCTGCAGTCGCGTTCGCTGCTCGTGTTCCCTTCGCTCGACGTGGTGGGCGTGCAGGTATGCGGCGCCGTGAAGAACGTCGTAGCCATAGCCTTCGGCATGCTCGACGCCCTTAAGGCCGAGTCCGACGAGTTCGGCGATAATACCGAATCTATGCTCCTGGCGGCCGGCCTCAACGAGATACAGGCCTTCGGCCAGGCCTTAGGCGCGACGCATCCGGAGACCTTTACTTCCATAGCTGGCGTGGGGGACCTCGACGTCACCTGCCGTTCCGTCCATGGGCGCAACCGCCGCTTCGGCCGCGACATAGTCGAGAGGGATGCCCTGGCGCCTTTCAAGGACGCGCAGGATCTCGTGGGCCGTATAAAGCTCCTGGGCTACCTGCCCGAAGGCGCGCCGGCCAGCATCTTCGTGCGCAGGCTCGCCGTGGAGAAGAAGCTGGCCATGCCCATATGCAATGGGGTATACAGGATTTTAAATAAAGAATTGTCTCCCAAGGAATTCATCGAGGAGTACTTGGGAGGCTTGTCGTCGTGAGCGCTTAGCCTTGGCCGCGGGACTTCTTCAGCGAGCGGCTGTATTTGCTCCGGCGCTTGAGCATGGCCTTTTCTGCCTGGCGCGCGAGCGGATTAATCCTGGTTTCCAGGAAGGCCAGCTCCTTCCTGAGCTTGAGCCAGGATTCATAGCGCTCCCTCGCTATAGTCCCATTCGTGAGCGCCTCGCGTACCGCGCAGCCAGGCTCTTCGCCATGGGCGCAGTCGGCGAAGCGGCAGCCCAAAGCGGCTTCCTCGATCTCGGAGAACACGGCGTCAACGCTTTCCTCGCTGGCCCAGAGCTGAATCTCCCTGAGGCCCGGCGTGTCTATGATGAGCGCGCCGCTCTGCAGGCGATACAGGGTGCGTGCGGTGGTGGTATGCCTGCCGTGCTGGTCAAAGGCCCGCACCTCATTGGTGGCCGCAAGGCGCTCGCCGGCGAGCGCGTTGAGCAGGGTGGATTTGCCCGCGCCTGAAGAGCCGAGGAGCACGCCGGTCTTGCCTGGCTTCAGGTACTCGCTAAAAGCCGAAAGGCCTTTGCCGTCCGGCGCGCATATAGCGAAGGCGGGCACTCCCGGGCAGGCCTCGGACGCGCGCGCCACCAGCTCGAGTATGCCGTCCCCGGCGAGGTCAGCCTTCGTTATGACGATGACAGGGCTGGCGCCCGATTCCCAGGCCAGGGTCGCGTAGCGTTCCAGCCTGCGCGCGTTGAAGTCCTCGCCCGCGGCGGCCACCAGGAAGGCCACGTCCACGTTCGCGGCGAGCGCTTGCTCGGATACCTTGTCGAATTCGGCGTCGCCTGCCGCCTTGCGGGAGAAATACGACTTGCGGGGCAGTAGAGCCTCGATCACGAAGGGGCCGTTGGGCTTTTTACTGCCCACTACCCAGTCTCCTACCGCGGGGGCGTCGGCCCCCGCTTCGATAAGGAGCCGGGCCTTGCCCGATAGTACCGCGCGGTCTTCTATGGCGTCATAGTCGGGCCCTTGCCGGATGACCAGGTAGGCTCCCCGCTGGACCTCTATGACCCGCGCCCGTTCGCGGCGGCCCTCTACGGCGCCGCCGCCGCCGCCGTC
>JBGSKZ010000057.1:0-1215 GCA_041741035.1 Treponematales bacterium | reverse complement strand
ATTGCGCTCGATCTGAACCATGCGTATGCGATATTCGGCCTCGAGGCTATCGCGTACCGTGGCCCGTATGGCGTCCATGTCGGGCTTAGCATCGAGCATGAGCCGGGCCAGGCGCGCCTGCGCTTCGCGTATACGCGCGCGTTCCTGCTCGACCGACCTCTGCTCCTTGGCCACGAGCTCACGAAGTCCCGCCAGCTCTTCCCGGCTAAGCTCGAGCCGCTGAAAATCGCGCCGAGCCTCCTCGAGGGCCAAACGCTCCGTTTGCGCGGCTTTGGGGAGATCCTGCCGCGCCTGCCCGAACGCCAGTCCCGAGCCTAGTAGCGCTATGGCCAGGGCCGCCCACATCTTATTTTTTGCCTTCATGTTATGCCTCCGTTAAAGGGGTCGCCGCGAGCGCGGCTCCGGTTCCATTTTTTTCTTTTAGTCGGCCCGCTGCGGCCCATCGCCGCGCCGGGGGCAGGTATGCTACCCTGCGCCCATGCATAAGAGTATAGCCCACGCCGTGGACGGCCTCGTGGTGAAGGCCTTGAAGACCTGGGATATGATACGCCCCGGGGAACGGGTGCTCATAGGGGCGTCGGGAGGCAAGGATTCCGCCGTGCTGGCGAGGGACCTGGCCCTAAAAAAGGCCCAGGGGAGGCTCGACGCCGAGCTGACCGCCCTGCATATACGCAATGACTTCGCGCCGGACTCCATGTCTGAACGCCTCGCCGAGGAATACGCGGGCTGGGGCCTGCCCCTCGTCACGCTCGACGTGGCCGTGCTGGGCAGGCTTAAGCCCGGGCGCGCCATGAACTGCTACTGGTGTAGCACGCAGCGGCGCACGGAGCTGATACGCTACGCCATGGAGCAGGGCTATACGGCCGTGGCCTTGGGCCATCACCTCGACGACGTCCTTGAGACTCTTTTTATGAACATGCTGCGCAAGGCCGAGCTTTCCACCATGCCGCCGGTAGTACGCTACAGTAAGTACCCGCTTAAGGTAATACGCCCGCTCTACCTTGTGGAAGAGCGGCAGATCGTCGAGCTGGCTGAGGCCTTGGGCATACTGGCGAGCAGCTGTAGCTGCGGCTATAACGACCATTCAGAGCGCGACCGCGTGCGCGGCCGCGTCGAGGCGCTTACCGGTGGCTCTTCGCGGGCCAAGCGCAACCTCCTGGAGTCGCTGCGGCATATCAACGCCGAGTACCTGCCCTAGGCAGGCCGGCTTTCCGG
>JBGSKZ010000056.1:0-2220 GCA_041741035.1 Treponematales bacterium | reverse complement strand
ATGCCGGCGGATTCCGGGCTGGGCTTTATCGTCATCCAGCACCTGTCGCCCGACTATAAAAGCCTCATGGTGGAGCTCCTGTCCAAGAAGACGAGCATGCCGGTGAACCGGGCCGAGGACGGGCTCAAGGTGCTGCCCAATCAGGTATACCTCATTCCCCCCAAGAAAAATCTTACCATATTCCACGGCAAACTGCTCCTTACCGAGCAGGACCACGGCAGGGGCATAAACCTGCCCATAGACGTATTCCTGCGCTCCCTGGCCGAGGACCAGAGCGAGAAAGCGATAGGCATCATACTCTCGGGCACCGGCTCCGACGGGATGCGCGGCGTGCGCCTCATCAAGGAAAACGGCGGCATGGTCATGGTGCAGGACGAGGAGAGCGCCAAGTTCGACGGCATGCCGCGTTCCGCCATATCGACGGGACTGCCGGATTTCGTCTTGCCGCCCTCGGCCATGCCTCCGCAGCTCTTGTCTTTCATCAAGCGGCCCTACAGCGCGATAGCGGCGCGCTCCGAGAGCCTGTTGTCGGACGAGGACGGCCTGTCGCGGATATTCTCGCTCCTGCGGGAAAAGTGCAAGGTCGACTTCACCTACTACAAGCCGAGCACCGTTACCCGACGCATAGAGCGGCGCATGACGGTGAACCAGGCCGACTCCATCGGCGATTACGTGGCTTACCTGGGCAAGAACCCCGGCGAGGTAAGCGCCCTGTTCCGGGAACTGCTCATAGGCGTTACCAGCTTCTTCCGGGATCCGGGCGCCTTTGAGCACCTGATGACGGAGGAGCTGCCAGAGCTTATCCGGCGGGGAGAAGGCAGGGAGCTCCGCGTGTGGGTAAGCGCCTGCTCCACCGGCGAGGAAGCCTACAGCCTTGCCATAGCCATAAAGGAATGCATGGAGGAGCTGGGCCTTCGCCGCGACGTAAAGATTTTCGCCACCGACATAGACCGCAACGCCATACACTTCGCCGCGGCGGGCGTATACCCCGAGAGCGTGGCCGCGGACCTCTCGCCCCGCTACCTTACCAAGTACTTCCAGCGGCGCGAAGACGCCTTCGTCGTATCCCGCGCTATACGGGAGATGGTGGTTTTCGCCCAGCATAACCTGATCAAGGATCCGCCCTTTACCAATATCGATTTAGTAAGCTGCCGCAATGTGCTCATATACCTGCAGCCCAACTTGCAGCGCAAGGTATTGGATTTCTTTAATTTCTCCCTTGCCTTAGGCGGCATACTCTTCTTGGGCACGAGCGAAACCACCGGCGAGGCGTCGGATTACTTCGAGCTCCTTGACGCCAAATTCAAGATATACCGATCCAAAGGCAAATCGCGCATAATAGGCGATGGCCTGCACGCGCCTTCCCTTACCGATACGCGCGCGAGGGAACTGCGCGACCGCTACGGCCAGGTGCGCCGCGCTATGCGCGGGCACGAGGAGGAGCGCATACTCGAGCGTTTCCTCGAATCGCTTGAGAAGGATTACCTGCCGCTTGCCATCATAGTGAACGAGCAGCTCGAGCCTTTGCATATACTGGGCGACACGGACGGTTATTTTAAGTTGCCGGCCGGCAAGCCTTCCAACGATATTTCCCGCATGGCGGTAAAGGAGCTTTCCATACCCCTGTCCACGGGAGTGCAGAAGGTGTTCCGCCAGGGGCTGGAGCTGCGCTTCAGCTCAATCAAGCTCAAAGGCCCCGCGGGAGATAAGCTCATCGACCTGCGCATACGGCCGCTTATAGCCAAGAAGGGGCAGGACCCGCTCGTGGCGGTGCTTATTCGGGAATCGGGCATGGAAAGCCACGGGCCCGCGGACGCCCCTCCCCTCGACTACGATTTAAGCAAAGAGGCCGAGCAGCACCTGAGGGATCTGGAGCAGGAGCTGCAATTCACCAGCGAGAACCTGCAGGCCACCATAGAGGAGCTGGAAACCTCCAACGAGGAGCTACAAGCCACCAACGAGGAATTACTGGCGAGCAACGAGGAATTGCAGTCCACCAACGAAGAGCTGCAGTCCACCAACGAGGAGCTCTTCACGGTAAACGCCGAGTACCACTCCAAGATCATAGAGCTTACCGAGTTGCACAACGACGTGGACAACCTGCTTACCGCTACCCACGTGGGCAAGCTCCTCCTGGACGAGAACCTCGAGATACGGCGTTTCTCCGCCCAGACGAGCGACATATTCAAGATACTGGATTCGGATTTAGGCAGGCCCATT
>JBGSKZ010000055.1:0-4360 GCA_041741035.1 Treponematales bacterium | reverse complement strand
CCCTGGTGCTCGAGGCGCTCGAGGGCTCCTCCGAGCCTATGTCCGCCGCCGCGGTCTTTGCCGGCATAGGCGGCGCCTGCGACCAGGCCACGGTATACCGGGCGTTAAGCTACCTGGAGGCCAAGGGCAAGGCCGAGTCTTTCGTGCTGCACTGCGATGAGCACGGCACCGAGCGCTACTACAGCGCCGGCAGCGCGGGGCACAGGCATTGGTTCCATTGCGTGGCCTGCCACCGCTTCGTCGATCTCGGCGCTTGCCGGCTGGGCGGCCTCGTGGCCGAGCTCGAGCGTGAACGGGGGCTGCAGGTTATGCATCATGCGCTCTACCTGAGCGGGCTCTGCGCCGCCTGCTCGGAGAATTCATCGCCCGCGCTCGAAGCGGCCCGCAGGGCAAAACAAAACCCCGCTTGCGCGGGGCTGGAGTGAAAATTATAGATATTTCTTAATAGCTTAACTATGAATCTCCTCTCCGCATATCGCTATTGGGAAAAATCGCAAAACCAGGTGAGAATACGCGAGATCCTTGTGAGAAAACGAAAAATGGAACTAGAACTTGCCGATAGGCTCAGGGCTCTATTATGCCGGCGCGCAGCGCCAGTCGAACGAGCTCTACCGAAGACCTGAGCTTAAGCTTGGAATAAATCCCGCTCTGGTAGTTCTCCACCGTACGCACGCTCACGCCCAAGGCCGCCGCTATCTCTTTTGCGCTGTCGCCCTTGGCAAGGAGGCTGAAGCTGTCCAGTTCCCTCGGGGAAAGGCATTGCAGGAGCAGTTTTGCCTGCGCCTCGTCCTTGGTATGGATCTGCCTGGGGGTGAGCAGGTCGCGCAGTAGTTCAGCCTCAATAAAAAGCTGGTCGGCCGCCACGAGCTTTATGCCGAGTATGAGCGCTTCAAGGGGTATCTGCTTGGACGCGTAGCCATGCGCCCCGGCGATTACGGCCTTGAGAACGATGGACCGGTCGGCGTACATAGAAAGCATAAGGAAGCGCGGCGCGTCCTTTTGCCCGGCAAAGCGCTCAAGCAAGTCCAGGCCTGAGCCGTCAGGGAGGTTAATATCCAAGAGCACTATAGAAGGCCGTTTCTCCCCTGGGCCGCTTAGTATGGCCACGGCTTCGGTGGCCAGGCCCGCCTGCATGATAGCGCCGAACGCGCCTGATGCCTCAAGCGCGCCTTTTAAGCCTTCTCGAAACAGGGGGTGGTCGTCAACGATGAGTACGCTGTCCATGGTACCCTCCTTTTTTTCAAATTTTCTACATAATACATCGAAGCCTGTTACTCGGCGTCAGCCATGGCGATAGCCGGAGGCTAGGCGCTTCGCCATCATCCTCCCATTGCCAATGACTGCCCGTCGCAGGCTACGATGAACTAGGCACGCGTCGATGTCCTGATTGAAGCCTAATTCTATTGTCGGTCCTGGGCAAGCGTGGCTCTTGCGTATATACTCTCCGTGCTGCAAAATAAGACCATGCCGCGTACGACGGTCGCGAGCCCCCACAGGAGCCCTGCCTTGAAAATATTGATGGTAAGCAGCGAGGCTGCGCCTTTCGCGAAATCCGGCGGCTTGGCCGATGCCGTCAGCGCCTTGGCTAGGGCGTTGCGCCGCGAAGGGCATGATGCCCGCATCGTTCTGCCGCGCTATTATTCCATAGACCAGAAAGATTTGCGTCCCGTCGACGGTCCCCTCGGGGTGCCGCTGGGCGATCGCGAGGAGTGGGGAGCGGTCTTCGAATCGACGCTGCCGGATTCGGACGTACCCGTCTATTTCATCGAGCACGAAGGCTACTTCGGGCGCGACGGCATATACGGTAACCGCCAGGAGAGCGACTTCGCCGATAATCCGCGCCGCTTCTCGTTCTTTTCGCGCGCGGCTTTCCAGCTCTGCAGGCGCCTCTCCTGGATTCCCGATATTTTGCACGCGCACGATTGGCCCAGCTCCCTCGTGCCCGTGTACTACCGCGCGCTCGAATCCGAAGGAGATTTCGCGGACGCGGCCACGGTGCTCACCATCCACAACCTCGGTTACCAGGGGATATATCCTAAGGAGAGCTTTGACTATTTAGGGTTACCCTGGGAGGCTTTCCATAGCTTCGGCCTTGAATTTTATGACGCGCTCAACCTCCTTAAGGCGGGCATAACGAGCGCGGAGAAGCTTAGCACCGTATCCCCCAGCTATTCCTACGAGATACAGACGCCGGAACAGGGCCATCGCCTCGATGGACTGTTGCGCCATCGCAGCGCGGACCTCGTGGGCATACTCAACGGCGTGGACCTGGACGATTGGAATCCCGCTACGGACCGCTACCTGCCCGCCCGCTATTCGCCCGACGATATGGCGGGTAAGGCGGCCTGCAAGGCGGCCCTGCAGCGCGAATACGGCCTTCCCGAGGACCCCGCAATACCCATCGTGGGCATGGTGTCGCGCCTGGCGGACCAGAAGGGCATAGGCGAGCTCTTCGGCGCGGATTATGGCGCCGTGGCCCCGCTCTGCCGCGATATGGCCCTGCAGTTCGTGGTTTTAGGCTCGGGAGATGCCTGGTGCGAGGCGGAGCTGCGCTCCCTGTCGGAGCGGCTACCGAATTTTAAGGCCCGCGTCGGCTACTCTGAGAAGATCGCCCACCTCATCGAGGCGGGTTCGGATTTTTTCCTCATGCCCAGCCGTTACGAGCCCTGCGGCCTCAATCAGATGTACTCGCTCCGCTACGGTACCCTGCCCATCGTGCACCGTACCGGAGGGCTGGCGGACACCGTATCCAACTATGACCAGAACAGCGGCGCGGGCACGGGCTTCATGTTCGATCACCTTACGCCCCGCGCCATTTATGACACCGTGGGCTGGGCCATTTGGGCCTGGTACAACAAGCAGGAGCACCTGGAGGCTATGCGCCAGCGGGCTATGCGCCTGGAATTTTCCTGGCAGCTGTCGGCGCGGGAATACCTATCTTTATACGAGAACGCTATCCTGGCTAAGCGGGACGCGCGGAGCTAAACGGAGGAAGTATGGGCTCAGAGGCCAAAGTATACGAATATAAGCGCGATAGGGTACAGGATACCCTCTTGGGGGCCTTAAAGAAGCGGAAGGGCGAGGCGAGCGTAGCCGACCTCGTCGCCTTCACCGGCCTGCCTAAGCACCAGGTGGAGAGCGAGCTTCCGGCGGTGGCCGACGAGTACTCGGGAAGGCTCAAGGTCACCGAATCGGGCGAGATACTCTACTCGTTCCCCCGCGGCTTTACGAGCCGTTACCGCGGCCTTGGCCCCGGCCTTAGGAAATTCTGGAAGGGCACGAAGCGCTTTACCCTGGCCCTGGCCAGCTACCTGTTCAAGGCCTGGATCATGGTCATGCTGATCGGTTACTTCGCGCTCTTCGTCGCCCTCATCGTGCTGGCCGTCGTGGCCTCCTTCGCCGCGAGCGCGAGCGACCGCAACGGCAAGTCGCGCTCCCGCTCCGGCGGCGGCCTAGGCCTGGCCGCCAGGCTCATCGACCTTTTCGTGCGCATATGGTTCTATAATGAGCTCTTCAAGGGGCCGGGACAGCGGCGCTATGGGCTGGATAATCGTTCTCGCGGGCGAGAGAACAGGCGACCCCTGCATAAGGCCATATTCTCCTTCGTGTTCGGCGAAGCCGACCCCAACGCCGCCCACGACGCGGTGGAGAAGCGCGCCTTCATAGCGCTCGCGCGGGCCAAGAAGGGCATAGTGCTGCTCGAGGATTTCATGGCCGTGACGGGGCTGGCGCCCGCAGCCGCCGAGACGGCCATCAACCGCTATATTTATGAGTTCGAGGGCTCGCCAGAGGTGAGCGACGAAGGCACGGTGTACTATCGCTTCCCCGCGCTCCTACGCAGGGCCCAGGGCGACGCGGCTGGCGCCTCCGATTCGCCGTTCAAGCGCCTGCGGCCCTTTTCCGCCAACGATAAAAAGGCAAATTTCTGGTATGCGGGCATAAACGCCTTCAACCTGGTGCTCGGAAGCTATTTCCTTTTTAGCGCGGCCAGCTACGGCTTCATAGCGGAGCGCGCGGTGACCGGCGTCAGCTACCTGTACTACTTCGTGCTCCGCGTCTTCTATGAGTTCATGGGCGCTGGAGCCCTCAATTTTATATCGATAGGCCTTGGCGTAGTGCCTCTGGCCTTCTCCGCCCTGTTCTGGCTCGTGCCGCTCATTCGTTCGTTGAGGCTCAAAAAAGAGAACGAGCGGATAAAGGAAGAGAACCTGCGGCGCGTGCTGTACGCGCAGGCCGTGGCCTCTCCTTCGCTGGTCCGCGTGCCCGATCTTGCATCGCTGCCTGAGCCGGCGCGCCCAGCTTCGCGGGCTTTGCCCGAGCGCGCCCTTGAGGAACTGGCCGCCTATGAGGGCGGCGACCC
>JBGSKZ010000054.1:0-8596 GCA_041741035.1 Treponematales bacterium | reverse complement strand
TGCCGAGGGTCCAAGTTTCGACCAAGGCCTCGATGAGGGCCGGCCAGGCGCGCGGCCGCGGCTAATCGCGCTCGGCGCGGCGCGCGTCCACGATGATGAGCTGAGGGCTTTCCACCCCGTTCCAGAAATTCTTGCTCAGCTTGAACACCAGGTCCAGCCGGTCGCTCGCGCTGAAATCCCTGCCTATGCGGTCGGCCGCGCCCCACCACAGGGCCGGCCACTTGTGCTTGCCGAAGTCCAGCGATAGCTTCAGGTGCGACTTCTCGGTCTTGCCCACGATATCGGCTCCCGCTATAGCCACGTTCCTGGCCATGAACACGAGCGGCGGGTTCTCTTCGCCATAGGGCTCGAAACGGTCCACGAGCTCCGCGAGTTCGGGGCGCAGGTACTCGTGGGGCAATTCAGCGTCCACGTCGATGAGTTCCTCGCCCTCGTCGAGCTCCACGTTCGAGAGGTAGGCCGAGGCCATGTCCACGAAGCGCGGCCAGCTCTCCGCGGGCATGCTGAAGCCCGCCGCCGCGTCATGGCCGCCGTAATCGATGAAGAGCTCGGCGCAATGCTCAAGGAGGCCCTTTACGTTGAAGCCGCGCGCGCTACGCACGGAGCCCACGACGCTGCCGTCGGCCATGAAAGTGGCGGCAACCGCGGGGGCCTTGAAGGTGTCCGCGAAGCGGCTGGCCAATATGCCCGTAATGCCCCGGTTTATGGCGGCGTTGCCTACGATGACGAACTTGCCGCCCTTGGACTCCGCGAATTCGCGCGCGAGCGGGTACATGGATTCCCAGCAATCGGCCCCGAGGCCTCGCCGTTCCTGATTGAGCGCTATGAGCCGGTCGGCCTGGGCATTGCGCTCGGCGGCATCCTCCGCCAGGAGCAGCTTTACCGCCGTCTCAGGCTCGCCCATACGCCCCGCGGCGTTGATGACCGGGGTAATCTGCCAGGCGGCGTCAATGGCGCTCAAGCGCTTGCCCGTGGGGTTCTGCCTGGCCATGAGCTCGGCCAGGCCCCGCCTGGGCTTCTTATTGAACGCGGCAAGGCCCTGGCGCACCAGTATGCGGTTCTCGTCCAGGAGGGGCATGAGGTCGGCCACCGTGGACAGGGCCACGAGCTGCAGCGCGTCCATATCGGCCTCGCCGTTCAGCCCCGCATTGCGCAACGCGAAAGAGGTGAAGAGGCTGGCGAAGGTATCCAGTTCGGTGGGGGCGTTCTGGCCGTACTTGCCCATCCGCGACAGCTCGGTAAGCCGCAAAAGGCTCGCGCCGGCGGCCTGGGGTATGATACGGGCCACGTCCTGCCTGATATCGTAGAAATTCACCTCGGCGCCCTTGCCCAGGGCCTTGGCCAAGAGGCGCTTCTGCAGTTCGCCGTCCCATACGAAGATCTGCCTGTCGCGCAGGAAGGGCACGAGCCTCGTGCGCTCGAGCTCCACCATGCCCGGCACTATGGTCTCGTTGATGCGGCCCGTCTCCACCAGGTTGGACAGGTTTACGGCCTCAAGGAGGTAGGCGTCATTGAGCGGCCGTACGTTCAAGAGCGCTATTTGTTGCTTATAAAGGCCGCTCCTGGCGAAGCGCAGGGCCCAATAGAGCTTATACGCCACGCCGCAGCCTGAAAGGTCGCGGAAGGGGTAGCCCGACGAGGCGAGCTTGGGATTGATGACGGCCAGCGCCGGAGGGGCCTCTTCGGCCTGCAGCACGTGATGGTCGAGGACGATGACGTCCACGCCCAGCGATGTGGCGTAGGCTATCTCCGCATGGTTGGATATGCCGCAGTCCACGGTGACGATGAGGCTGCCAAAGACGGCCGCGAACTCGTCTATGGCGCGCCGCGACAGGCCGTACTTCTCGTCCTCGCTGGGCAGCCGATAGCTCGCGTCTATGCCCAGTGAGCGCAGGGCCTCCACCATGAGCGCCGTGGAGGTGACGCCGTCCGCGTCGCGGTCGCCGAACACCAGGACCTTCTCCTCTTCGTCCACGGCGGTGAGTATGCGGTCCACCGCGTCCTCCATGCCGTCGAAGAGGAAGGGATTGCGGAGGAAGCGCGTATCGTCCTCCAGGAAGTACAACAGGCTCGCCGGATCGCTTATGCCCCGCCGCGCCAGTATGGACGCGTCCAGGAGCGGCAAACCGAAGCGCTCGGCCAGCTCCCGTATGATAGCCGGCGCGGCATCCCGCTTCTGCCATTTCATAGAGCGGTGATTTCCTTAATGATGAGGCTTTGCGAAGAGGGGGCCGCCGCGCCCATGCTCAGCGAGCCGGCGATGAGCCCCCAGGCCGCGTCGAGCGAAGCGGCGTCCTTACCGTATACCTCGGCCACGACCTCGCCCTTGGCCAGCTTGTCGCCTTTTTTAGCCTTGAACACGAAGCCCACGTCCGGCGATACCGGGTCCACGGTCTTATTGCGGCCAACGCCCAAGTACACGCCGGCAAGCCCTATCTTGTACGCGTCTATTGACGTGATATAGCCCGATTCGGGAGCCGTGAGTTCCCTGCGGTAGGCCGAGCGGCAGGCGCCATATAACTTAAGCATGGCCTCCACGTCGCCGCCCTGGCGCTTCACGTTGCTGAGGAAAAGCTCGTACGCCCTGCCCGACGCTATGGCGGCCCTGCAGAGCGCCTCGCCTTCGGCCAGGTCCTTGGCGCGGCCGCCGGCCACGAGCATCCAGGCGCTCAACCTATAGGTGACTTCCATAAGGTCGGCCGGCCCGCCGCCCTTGAGGCAGTCTATGGATTCCTCCACCTCAAGGAAATTGCCCACCTTATCGCCCAAAGGCTCGGTCATATCGGTGATAACGCCCACGATGCGCTTGCCCATGGCCTGGCCGGTCCTGACGAGGCTGTTGGCCAGGCGTTCGGCGTCCTCCACGGTCTTCATGAAGGCGCCCGGCCCGCATTTTACGTCGAATACGAGGGCCTGTGCGCCTTCGGCCACTTTTTTGGAAAGTATGCTCGCCGTTATGAGGGGCACGGATTCCACGGTGGCCGTCACGTCGCGCAGCGAATAGAGCTTCTTGTCGGCCGGCACTATGGCGTCGGTCTGCCCCGTCATCGCGAAGCCGTCGAGCCCTATATAGTCGCGGAAGCGCTTCTCGTCCAGGCGCGTCGTATAGCCGGGTATGCTTTCGAGCTTATCCAGCGTGCCGCCGGTATGGCCCAAGGCGCGGCCCGACATCATAGGCACCTGCAGGCCGCAGGCCGCCGCCAGCGGCGCCAGGATAAGCGACACCTTGTCGCCCACCCCTCCGGTGGAATGCTTGTCAACGAAGGGGCCCTTAAGGCCCGATAAATCCATGACCGAGCCCGAGCGCAGCATGAGCTCGGTCAGGTCGGCCGTCTCCCTGAAGCTCATGCCCCTGAAAAACACGGCCATGAGCCAGCTGGATATCTGATATTCCGGTATATCCCCGGAAACATAGCCATTGACGATAAAGGATATCTCCTCGCGGGCGAGCTCCAGCCCGTCCCGCTTCTTCATGATGATATCGACAGCTCTCATACGCATACTCCTTGCACGGATATTGGGGCGAACGGCCTCTACAAAAGGCCGCTCGATAGGGTCTTAAGCCTGCCATGGGCGGCCTTCGCGGCCAGATCCAGGGCCAGGGCCTTAACCAGGGCTAGCGCGTCTCGGGCGAGCCCCAGATTCAAATCGAAGCCGAAATCCATTTGGGCCGCCTTGCTGAGCCAACGTGCGGAGCCGGGAAGGAGGCGTATAAGCGCGTCCCCGTCCAGCTCGGCCGCCGCGCAGCGCTCGCAGAGGAAAGCTCCCAAGCGCCGGGTATAGCAGTGTAGCCCATTAGGGGCTATTTCGCTAGCGCAGGCGGCGCATTCGCCCGTATCGGGCATGACGCCGGTAAGGCTGACCGCGCGCAGGCAGAAGAGCGAGAGGGCGTTCGCCGCCGCGTCCTGCTCCGCTTGGCCCGTCTGCGCGCCTTGGTTCCCGGCGGAACGCAAGCCTGCCCCTTCGAGAGCCCTGAGCAGGCCGAGCATGAGGGCGTGCGCGTCCGCCCAATCGCCGCCTAAGGCGTCGGTGGCCATGACCAGCTCGCTGGCCAGCGAAGCCGCGCCGATCGCCGCCAGGCTCGAGCGTATTGCGGGGAAGCCCTCGCTCAGGTCAAAGTCGGATAGCTTTATGAAGCCCTTGGCCGCGTCCCTGTATATCCAGGCCCTGCCCGAGTGCCAGGGCGAAGCGAGCGAGCGCAGCTTGCTTTTAGGCCCCCCGAATGCGAACGCGTCTACGAGGCCTTCTTCGACGCTGAGCAGCGTAACGATGCGATCTCCGGCGGGGCTTTCCCGCGCGCGGAGTATGAGGGCGTCGAATGAGGCGCTTCGCGTTGCCATAAGGGAAGCGAGTATCAACCCTGCGCGGAGGGGCTGTCAAGCGCGCGAATTTTCATTTTTCCTGTCAGCCCTACCTTAGTTCCCCGAAGCTTATGGCTGAGCATGCGGGTACTCCCTCTATAGCGACATTACGCGCTCACTTACGCTATGGGATGCGTCGCGCATCCCTGAGACATAAGCTTCGGGGAACTAATTTCATCGTGACAGGGGCGCTCCTTTTGCCTACAATCATACCAGCATAAAGCATGGAGGCCATGATGATATTCATACCTATAGGTCTGGGCGTATTGGGCATTCTGTTCGCGGTTTTAGCCAAAGGCCAAGGAAAGAAAGCCTATGATATGCAGCTGACGGAAACCTTAGGCGCCGCCGAGCTGTCCAGGCAGGCACAGGAAGTAGCGGCCGAGATAGGCTCAGGCTCCTTTAATAAAATAAGCGAGCTGAAAGGGATCGTGGACTGCGACCAGCCCTTGAATTCAGAGATGGCCGGGCTGCCCTGCGTATGGTACAGCAGCAGAGTGCACAGGGAATATGAGGAGAGCTACACCGAGAGGGACGCCGACGGCAAGACCAGGAGCGGCACGCGCAGGGGCTCGGAGCTCATATCGAGCAATGAGCGGCGCTGCGAATTCCACGTTCGGGACGGGAGCGGCAGCGTCCTCGTCGTTCCGGAGGGAGCCGCCATGGAAGGCGAGCGCGTGCTAGCTCGCTTTGAGCAGGGCGGCGGCTCTACCCTCGTCGTGGGCGGATTTAGCCTTAACTTGGGGGCTTTAGGCTCCGGCAGGAGAACTCTGGGCTATAAGCTGGAAGAGTGGGCCCTATGTACCGGTAAACAGGTATATGTACTTGGCGAGGCCCGCGACGACGAAGGCAGGCTGCGCGTCGCCAAGCCGGCCCAAAAGGGCGGCCGCTTCATTATATCGGTGAAAAGCGAGGAAGAGCTCGTGCGGGCGGCGAAAAAAGGCTCCCTGGCGCTCAACGTCCTTGCGGGCGTTTGCGCCTTGGGAGCCCTCGTATGTACCGTGCTCGTCCTTGCGGGAGTGCTTTAGGACGGGCCGTCTCGCGGCGGCGCGCCTAGAAGCGGAAACGAAAGCCTAGGCCTCCCGAGCCCATGAAACTGGTACTGGGGAAAAGGTACAGCCCTACGCCGAGCTCCAGGAAAAGCTCAAGCGGCGCCTTGGCGAAGCGGTAATTGAGGCCAAAAGGTATGCGGATGCCAAGCTGGGGCAAGTCGCTGCCTATGGCCGCCTCCGCGCCTATGCCTATGAAGGGCACGATGTCCTGGCCTTCGATGAAGAAGGAACCAGGGAAGGCTAGCTCATAATTGCCCTGGAGTATGATGCTAAAGCCATCCTTGGCATTCGCGAAGTCCCAGGCCGCCTTGAAATCCAGCCAGTTTGAAGCCGATATATCCGTGCCAAAACTCAGGCCCGTAGGCTGGCCCAGGAAAACGCCGACGCCGCTCGTAGGCGCCGCCGCGACCGCGCTCAAGGTGAAGAAAGCCACTATGCAGGCGAGAACCAGACGCTTCATTGCCGCTCCTTATTGCAATATTAGTTCCCCGAAGCTTAGGGCTTGGAGCCAAAGGGCACAAGCGATAGCGTGAATTGGCGCACGGCGACGCTACAGTAGGCGTCGACGCTGACCTAGACACAAGCTTCGGGGAACTAACATTAGCTTACTATTCAGCTAGCATTATAGCATAAGCATGTTGACAGTGACGAGCGCCGCCGCGGCAGGCACTCAACACGCCGCCCCTATTCAGGCTATAGTGCGTTATGCTCACCAATCATCACTGCCACAGCGAATTCTGCGATGGCAAGGCAAGCGCGGCGCGCATGGCGGCCGAAGCGCATGCGCTGGGCTTTAGCCTCCTTGGTTTCAGCTCTCATGCCCCCCTGCCCTTCCTCACCGAATGGACCATGGATCGGGAACGCATCGGCGATTACGCCGATGCGATACGCGCCTTGGCAAGGGAATACCGCCCCTCAATGGAAATATTGCTGGGCTTGGAGATCGATTATATCGAAGGCCTCTGCGGCCCCGCCGACCGGCGTTTCGCGTCCTTGAACCTGGATTATTCCATAGGATCAGTGCACCACCTGAGGCCGGAAGCCCTTGGCGACGAAGGCGTGGGCGACGAGCCCCTGGCCACGGTGGACGGGCCGCAGGAAGGCTTCGACGCGCTCATAGCCCGGGGCTACGCGGGCGACGGCTTGGCCATGGCAGAGGACTACTACCGCACCCTCGCCGACTGCGTGCGCCAAGGCGGATTCGATATACTCGCGCACTTCGACCTGGTGCGTAAAAACAACCCCGGCCAGAGCCGTTTCAGCGAGACCGACGCCCGCTATAGGGCTGCCGCCATGGCGGCGGTGGACGCGCTCAAGGGCAGCGGCATCGTCGTGGAGATCAATACCGGCGGCATGGCGAGGGGAAAAACCTCGAGCCCCTATCCGGAAGGCTGGATCCTCAAGGAAATGAAGGCGCGGAACATAGAGGTGTGCATAAATTCGGACGCCCACGACCCCGGGCATTTACTGGCCCACCGGGACGCGGGGCTCAAGGCAGCGCTGGAAGCGGGCTACGGCGAACTGTGCATTATCACGGGCAAGGGTAGGAGCCGCGCGGCCCTATAGCCGGAACGCGGCTCGATAGCCCCGAGCTTAGCGGTTCCTGCGCTCCTCGCTTTTCTGGCAGTCTATGCACATAACGGCATAGGGCAGGGCCTCGAGGCGTTCCTGCGGTATGCGTTTCGAGCACTTCACGCAGGTGCCGTAACGCCCCTGCTGTATGCGCACGATGGCAGCTTCTATGGAGCGCAAGCGCTTCACGTCCTGGGAACCCAGGGCTTCGAGCATTTTACGGTCCACGTCGTCAGAAGCCACATCGACAAAATCCTTAGGGTCCATCTCCTCCACTATCGCTTTAAAATCCTGATTGGCCGCAAGCAGTTTATCGAGGATCTCCTGTTTCATCGTCGTGAGCGATACGCGCATCGCTTCGGTGAATTCTTTGTCCATGGGGACCCCTCCTGTTGTATTCGTAGTCGCTCGTCAGGCGCGCGGGCGCCTGATGAGCGACTCACTATTCATAGTTACGCCCGGCATGTCAAGTTGCCCGCAAGGCAGGTTGACACTGACTCGGCTGGCCCGTACTATTATAACGCTTTAAGCGCGGCTATCAATGCTAGCGCTTCACAATCCGTATGGAGGCATCGTGGCAAAAGAAGAAGCCATAGAGGTAGAGGGCGTCGTTCGTGAAGCCCTTCCCAACACCATGTTCCGCGTAGAGCTCAAAAACGGCGGACATTTGATTTTAGCCCACCTGTCCGGCAAAATGCGCAAACACTACATTCGCATCGTGCCCGGCGACACCGTCAAGGTCGCGTTATCGCCTTACGACTTGTCCCGCGGCCGGATAATCTATCGAGAGCGCTGATCCCTTCCCTTTACGAGTACCCAGGTAGCGCCGGAGCCTCCCTGCGTCCGGTCCGCCTTAGCGCTGCGGCCGGCAGAGGGGCAGCGCTCAAGCCATCGGGCCACGAGCGTTCCCAACACGGACTCCCCTTCCGAGTGCAAGCCCTTCCCATGTATGATTAATAGCTTGCGGCACGCGCGCGCCGCGCTGAAGAACTCGTCGAGGGCCAGCTCGGCCTCGGCGGCCGTCTTGCCGTGCAGGTCGAGTATGGCGTCAACGGGCATAGCGTCGATTTCCCTGCGGCTGAGGTAGCTACCCGACTCGCCGCCCTCATCCCGCAGGGCTTCCTCTCCCACGCCATGCCGATCAAGCCAGCGTTCCTGAGCGCTTCGGACGGGGCTTTCCCGCGCGGCCGGGGCTTTAGCCGATGCCGCGGCCTTACGCGCGGCGTCCTGCCTGCGCGCGTCCCAATCCTTCATGATATCGCCGAAATCCATATATCTTCCCCTAATATCTGCTAATGAGGTCGGCGCGTATCCATGCGCTACGACCGTCGCCAAATTCGAGGAACAGCCAGCCGCCGCCCTCAGAAACTATGGCCGCCTGGCTTCCAGGCGCTACCGAGAACGGCGAACTCGCCCCTTCGTCGGGCACGGCGCGTAGCGCGGACACGAGTACGATAGCGCGTTCCCGCGATCGCTCCGCCCATGAGGCCAAGCACAAAACAATCAGGCAGAGACAAAGTATCGCCGACAGCGCTAAAAACACGCCGCCGCTTTTCGCGCTCGCGGGCCTGCCAGCCGACGGAGCGGCCGGCCTGCGCGCAGAGCTGCCCG
>JBGSKZ010000053.1:0-9019 GCA_041741035.1 Treponematales bacterium | reverse complement strand
CGGACCCTCGCGGGGCCGGGTCCGGCTCGGGCTTGCGGGCAAGCTTGGACGGCTCGGGCTTGCGTGGGGGCTTGGCTGACGCGGGGCCGTCGAAGCCTTTTTTCTCGCGGTATTTTTTATGGAGATAGGGCCGGTGAAAGGTCCACATATAGAGCTTTTCCAGCTTTTCCCGCGCCCAGGGCGTGCGCCGCAGGAATACCAGGCTCGACTGCACGCTGGGCTCGTACATGAAGCATTTGGCGTGTATCTTCTCGGCGAGCCCATCCCAGCCGAGCTTCTCCTGCAGGGCTTCCACCATGGCCTTAAGCGTTACGCCGTGAAGGGGGTCATTCTGCTGTTGCGGCTCATCGGGCTCGGCGTCGGGCATGGCTACTCCTCGTTATGCGGCTTCAGTCTTGCCCATAACGGGCTAAAAATCAAGGAGAGCGGGGGGCCTCCGCCGCGCCGGCGGCATTATCTGGCCGAGCGACTATGGCCCGCCCAGGCCGCGCTCCTATGCCTCTCCCTGGCCGCGCCGGGGCAAGAGCGGCTATACTGAGCCCATGCGCATCGCCCTCATGGCCGTCAACGCCCGCTATACCCATTCCTCGCTCGCGCTACGCTACCTCCGCAACGCGCTGGAAGCCGCCAGCCTGGAGCGGGGCCTCGATTACGAGCTCGCGCTGCGGGAGTACCACATAAGCCAAGTCCGGCTGGACATCGTGCGCGACCTGGCGGCGCTGAATCCTGAGCTCCTCCTGATATCGGCCTATATTTGGAACGCGGAACTCCTGTCGCTCCTCTTGCCCGACCTGCGCGCCTTGCTGCCCGATTGCCGCATCGTGCTCGGCGGCCCGGAGGCCGCGTACGAGCCGGGTCCCTGGCTGGCCGGGCATCCCGAAATAGACCTGATAGTGCGGGGCTCGGCCGAGGCGGCCGCGGAGCTCCTCAGCGCGCCTGAATTCTCCTTTAGCGCCTATCCGGGGCGTTACGCGGAACTGGAGCCGACGCCCTTCGCCTCCGTGCCCTTCCCCTATAGGGACGATGACTATAAAGCCCTTTCGGGCAGGTACCTCTACTATGAGACGAGCCGAGGCTGCCCCTTCCGCTGCGCCTACTGCCTTTCCTCGCGGGAGGATCAGGCCTTGGAGGAGAAGGACGCGGATACGGCCTGCGCTGAGCTCGATATCCTGGCAGCCGCTAAGCCCGGCCTCATAAAGCTCGTGGACCGCAGTTTCAACGCCAATCCGGAACGTGCCCGCCTTATTTGGCGCCACCTGATACGCGAGCACGCGGATTCCGGCAGCCGCTTCCACTTTGAGCTGCATCCCCTGTTCCTGGGCGACGAGGACTATGCTCTCCTGGCCAATGCGCCGGAAGGCTTTTTCCAGTTCGAGCTGGGCGTTCAGACCGTGCACGCGGCTACGAGGGCCGCCATAGGGCGGGGCGGGGACTGGGTCCGCGAGAAGGCAGCGATAGCGAGGCTGGTCGCCCTAAAGACCGTGCACCTGCATCTGGACCTCATAGCAGGCCTGCCCGGCGAAGGCAGGCAGGAGCTCGCGCGCAGTTTCGACGAGCTTATGGAACTGGGCGCTGACCAGCTGCAGCTCGGCTTCCTTAAGGGCTTGCCCGGCACCGCGCTGCGCGAGGGCGCCGCCTCTTTCGGTGCCCTGTTCCAGGCGAGGGCGCCCTATGAAGTGCTGCGCACGGACAGCCTGAGCTCTGAAGCCCTGTCGGCCTTAAAGAACGTGGAAGCCCTGGTGGATAGCCTCTACAATAGCGGGCGCTTCAGGGCTGAAATGAGGCGCGCTGCCGCCCTGCGCGGGGGCTACTTTGAGGCGTATGAGGCCTTCGCCGGCCACGCCGCGGCTAAGGGTTTCGACCTCCGCACGAAGGACCGCGCGAAGCTGGCCCCCCTCCTGGAAGAATTCCTCTCGGGGTAAATTTCTCTTGACCTCCGCGGGCGAGCTGGCTATAGTGGGCCAAGGAAGCCCGCTCAGGCGGCGCTTCTCCCATCCCCAAAGCATGAAGCGAGGATACGGCATGAACGATTCCGACGGCCCGAGTAGTCAGCCTCCGGAACCCTTCCCATCTCAGCGTAGCCAGAGGCGCGCCCCCTAGCCGTATCCCGCCAGCTTGGCCGGGCATCCGACTCCGGGCGACGCGCCGGAGGAGGACCCGATGCTCGAAGAACTCATAGCGCCCGACCTGCGCGCCGCCTTGGAAGAAGGCGACATAGCCGGCGTGGTCGATTTCCTGAACGAAAACCATCCCGCCGACTCGGCCCAGCTGCTCGAGGCGCTGAGCCCGGACGAAAGCCTCACGCTGCTCAACGCGCTGGATTCCCAGTCTCGCGCGGACCTGTTTTGCGAGCTGTCGGGCAGCTACCAGGCCGACATAGCCGAGCTCCTCGACGCGGGCAGCCTCGCCCGCCTCGCTTCCCGCCTATCCCCCGACGATCGCGTTGACCTCCTCAAGGCCCTGCCCTCCGAGCAGATGGACGAGGTCATGACCACCCTGGCCGCGCCCGAGCGCGAGGACGTGAAGCGCCTGGCTTCCTACCCCGAAGGCACGGCCGGCGCCATGATGACCTCGGAATACATAGCCCTGCCCGCCAGCCTCACCGTGGCCGGCGCCATGGAGCGCATTCGCAAGGAGGCGCCTAAGAAAGAGTCGGTATACAACAGCTATATCGTGGACGCGGGCAAGCGCCTCCTGGGCAAGGCCACGCTGCGCGACCTTATACTGGCCGAGCCCGACTCTCGTTTGTCGCTTATCATGGACGATCAGGTGGCCAGCGTGCGCGCCGACGAAGACCAGGAAGACGCGGTATATAAGCTGTCGCATTACGACCTTTTGGACCTGCCCGTGGTGGACCATGACGGCGTCATCGTGGGCATCATAACCCATGACGACGCCATGGACGTTATGGAGGACGAGCATACCGAGGATATGGAGCGCTTCATGGCCATATCCGGCAGCCACGACGACGCCAGCTACCTGCAGACCCCCGCATGGAGCCATTTTAAGCACCGCGTGGTGTGGCTGGTCATCCTGGCCGGCTTCGGCCTCGTGTCCGGGGCCATACTGCAGGGCTTTGAGAGCACGCTCATGAACCTGATGATTTTGGCCTTCTATATGCCCATGCTCGCGGGCACCGGAGGCAATACGGGCAGCCAGTCCGCCACCATGGTCGTACGGGCTTTGTCGCTCAAGGAGATCAGCCCGAAGGATGCCCTGCGGGTGCTATGGAAGGAATTGCGGGTATCGCTGCTCCTGGGCCTGGTCCTGGGCGCCATGGCCTTCTTGCGGGTGTACTTCCTATCGCATGGCGCGCAGATACCGCCGGGCATATCGATAGCGAGCATAGGCCTAGCCATAGCCTTGGCCCTCTGCCTGCAGGTGATCAGCGCCACCGTGCTCGGCGCGGCCCTGCCGCTCCTGGCGGCGCGCTTCAAGGCCGACCCCGCCCTGGTGGCCAGCCCCGCGCTCACCACGGTTGTGGATATCACGGGCCTGCTCATCTATTTCGGCACCGCCAAGCTGATGCTCGGCGTGTAGGGCTCGGCCGGAAGCGGCCAGGGCTCGGCCGGAACCGGCCAGGGCTCGGCCGGAACCGGCCCTAGAGCTCCAGCGGCCGGCGGTTGTCGGCCAGGCGCTTGGACAGGTAGTCGCGGTCGAGTCCGAGGTCGGCCGCTATGCGGCGCAACTGCTCGGCGGACAGCAGGTTCTGCTCCGCGTACAGGTAGCAGAGGGCCTTCTCGGCTATACAGGGCACCTTGAGCGCTGCCAGATTCTGCGGCTTAGGCTCCTCGCCGTCCAGGTGCAGGCGCCTGAGGCTGGCGTAGAGCCTGGAGCGCTCCATGTCGCCGGCTACCGCGGCTAGCTCCGCGAGGAGCGGCTTGATCTCCCCGCGCGACGCGGCCTCTCCCAAGGGCTTGAGCGTGAAGAAGGTATATTCCTTGGCGGGCAGGTAGTGGTGCTCGTCGCAGCGCGTGCAGTAATTAGGCTCGCGCGGGTCGTCCTTGGCCCGGTCTCCGCCTATGATAATGAGGGGGTCGAAATAGAGGGCCGGGCATTCTTCGCCCTCCACGCTGTAGTAGCGGTAGGTGAAGAGCGAGTCCGCTATGCAGTCGCTATGCTCGCAATAGGCGGTGAGCGGGAAGACGTCCGTGGCGTTTTCCAAGAGCAGGCGCGCCGTGTGGTTGAATATCTCGCGGCGGAAGTTGAGCACCAGCGTGGGCAGCACGAAGAGCAGGCCGCGCGCGTCGGATTCGTTGCGTATGAGGTAGGCTATGCGCTCGTCGTAAAAGGCCGCTTCGTCCACTATCCAGGTGCCGGCATCGGGGTGGCAGGCCAGTATGGACTCAAGCTCGAAGGAGTCGCGCGCGGTGGAAATATCGTCGCCGCAGCGCTCATAGCCGCCACGATAGGCCAGCGCGTCGTCGGGATATTCGGGAAAGCGGTCGCGGTCTATGCGCGAGCGCACGAAATGCAGCTGCCTGCGGTCCGCGCCAGCGGTGCTGGTGAGCGCGGCCACTTCTGCGCCTTTCTTCTGCGCCACCTTGGAATCCCGCCATATGCGGGCGCTGAACTCGGTCTTGCCCGAGCCCATGGGGCCGATGACGAGTATGCGCCTGCCCTTGCGCACGAAATCGAAGTGGTCGTAGGAGCGGTGCACCCGTATGCTCGGAAAGCCGAGGCTCCGCAGGAACTCGTTCTGCTTATCCCCGCCTTCGTCCCCAAGGCTCATCCTTCGATCTCCAGCTCTTCCTCGTCGTCCCGGGCGGGAATGACGAACTTGGCGCTGGAGAATACCGTGCCTAAAGCCACGGCGGCGAGGCCGGCGCTCAGGAAGCCCCCGGTGAGCCGCGTGGCGGCGAATTTCACGTACTCGGTCAGCGCCGGTATCTGGTTGAGGCTGAAGCCCTGCAGCTCGCCGCCGCGTATGAGGCCGGCGGGGTTGATGAGGTGGGGGACGAGCCCTATTACCAGCACGAATATGCCGGGGCCCAGCACGTTGCCGCCCAGGCGCGCGAGCCGCTTCCGCCAGCTGTCTTCGGCTATGAAGGCGGAGGCTACGCAGAGGCCGCCGCCGGCCAGGAGCAGCCAAAGCGACGAGGCCGCCAGCCCCGTTTGCAGGGCTATGAGGTTCATGGGCCGGCCGTTCCAGCCTATATCCGCGCCTTCGGGCTCCAGGGGCACGCTAACGCTGGCGGGCAGTTCCGCTATGCGGGCGCGCACGAGCTTGGTGGCTTCGTCCATGGCCAGAGTCCTGCCGCGCTCGGTATCGAGGGCGTTCGAGCCTGCGAGGCTTTGGGGCAGGGTTCCGGCGGGCAGGCCGCCCAGGGGATTCGAGGCCGCGGAGAAGTACGTGGACACGAATACGGGGCTGCCGCGCTCGGCCGCGGCCTTTATGCCGCTTAAGTCGAGGGCGTAGCTTGCCGCCCCGCCGTCTATGGCCCTGAAGAAGCCCGTGATGGCCGACTCCGCCGTATCAACGATCGCCGCTGAGGGCAGGGCGGCCTGCAAGGCCGCAACCGCCGCCGGGCCCTCCAGCGCGTAGTCTCCCACGTTTATGGCGGCGGGCGCGTTCTCGCGGAGCTCGGGGGCTTCGAGCAGGGCGCTGAAGCGGGCGTCGCGAACGAGCTCCACGTAGCTGTCGGGATTGGTAAGCCAGGGCCGCACGGCCGCCAGCGATAAGCCGCCCAGGGTAAGGGGCAGGGCCATGAAGAAGTAGAGCATGAAGCCCAGGAAGCGTTTGGCCGTTCGCAATGCTTTCATCGTCGTTCTCCTATCGCGCTCGCCACCAGGGGCCGCGCCTTCGGCGTGCCGAATGATAAGGCCTTGAAGGGATGCACGTCCATCGGATTTATGTACCAGCCGTTAATAAAGGCGGTATCTATGACATCGAAGGATAGCGAGTGGTACACAGGCAATACCGCCGCGTCGGAGAGGAGCTTGGCTTCGGCCTTAGCCAGGCTGGCCATGCGCGCGGGGCCTTCCTCGCTGGAGGAGCGGCGCACGATCTCGTCGTATTCCCTGCTCTTGTACGAAGCCTCATTGAGGCTGGAATCGCTGGTCCACATGAGCAGGAAGGCCGCCGGATCGGCAAAGTCGCCTATCCACGAGGTAAAGGACAGGGAAAAGCCCTGTTTGCGGAGCTCCCGTATATTGTCGTCGGGGCCTGGATGGCTGAGTTCCGCGCGTATGCCCAGGGCGGACCAGGCCTCGGCTATGACGGCGGCATTGGCGTTGTGCGTGGGCGTGTCCGGCAGTATGAGCAGGGCGGGCGGCAATTTCGCGGGGTCGCGGTAGCCAGCCGCAGCGAGCAGCCTCTTCGCCTCGTCCAGGTCCGCCTTCTCTATGCCCTCGGGCGACACGTAGCCCGAGAAGGGATAGATAAGCCTGGAGGTAGGCGCGTAGTACTTGTCCTCGTTGCGTATCTGCTCCCAGGGTATGAGCAGGGCCAGCGCCCTGCGCACGCGGGCGTCGGACCAGGGACGCTTGGCCGCGTTCCAGAAGTAGTAGCCAGTGCCGAAGCTGGGGGCGTACTGTATGTCGTCGATAGAGCTTAGGCTCTCGGTGTCGGCCATGTCCATGAGCCAGTGTATCTCGCCGTCGTTATAGCGCGCGGTGGCTTCGGCTTCCGACTCAAGGAAGAGGAAGCGCAAGGCCCCTATGGCCACCGAGCCGGCGTCCCAATAGTTTGGGTTCTTCTCCAGGAGCAGTTCGCTCGCGCTCATGCTCACTATGCGGTAAGGCCCGCTGCTTAGCGCGTCGGACGGCTCCCAGCTCTCCTTGCCGAGCAAAGACCGGTGTATGGGCACGAAGCTCATATGGCAGAGCAGGCGCGTGAAGTACGCGGTAGGCGCTTCGAGCTCCACGATCAGCGTACGTTCCCCTTCCGCGCGAATCGCCACCGATGCCGGGTCCTTGTTCTTCCCGGTACGGTAGTCGCGGGCTCCCTTTATCACGTCGAAGAAGACGGCGAACTCGGCGGCGCTGGCCGGAGCAAGGAGGAAGCGCCACGAGCGCACGTAATCGTCCGCGCTTATGGGGCTGCCGTCCGACCAGCGCAGGCCGGCCCGCAGGGTAAAGGTCCAGGTCTTGCCGTCGGCCGACTTGGCGTAGGATTCCGCGTGCGCGCGCACCGGATCCATGGTCTCGGGATCATAGCTGAAAAGGCCCTCGTAAAGGGCATTGAGCGCCTGCATATCATGGGAGTACACGGTCTTGTAGGGGTGCAGTTCCACGCCGTACGAGCCCATGCCCACCACGAACTCGTCCCTGGCCTTGCTTTGCGCGCTCAGGCCGGCCGCGGCGCCAAGGGCCAGGATTAAAGCCGCCGATAGGATACGTCGAATCATGGGGACTCCTTGAAGCGTGGGAGGCTTGGCTAGGCGTCGCGGCTTTAAGCGCCGCGAGGCGACCTTAGGCGTCGCCGATGCCCAGGCGTTTCATCTGCTCGAGCTCTTCTTTCTGGGCTATATACTCATGGCGCTTCTGGTTGGCCTTTATGAACGCGTTCTTGACCGAGCCGAGCTCTATGGCTATGGACCTTACCCGGCCCTTAATCTCGGGATCCGTAACCGCTCCCTTGAAAAATTCGTCGAGCGCATAGAGCTTCTTATAGTAGGCCTGCAGATCCTCTATGCCCTTCTCGAGGAATTTATACGACTGGTCCTCGCTGGCGTTCTCTAAGCGCTTGCTCGCGGCCGAGTTGCGGGACATCATGGCGGAGAGAGTCTGCGCCCGCCTGCCCACTTCGTCGGTAAGGGCGGTAAAATCGATGTCCTCGTTTTTCCGCTCGCTCGATACCGGATCGATATACTCTACCTCGTGGACGATATGGTCCGCTTTCTTGCCCATCATCTGCCTCAACGCCCGCTTCACCTTGGTCATGAAGGACTTATCCTGCGCCTCGAGCAGCAGCTGGTTATCCAGGAGCTTCTGCACAGCGTCGTTGAGCTGGAAGCCCGCGCCTATAAGCACCCTCGCGCCTTCGAGCACGATGGCCTTGAAGTTGCGCTCCGCGCTTTTGCTCTGCTTCTCTTCCTTCACCTCAAGCTTGCGCAGTATATCGTCCTTGAGGCTCTGCCCCTCGGCCGAAAAATCCTCCAGTATGATCTCCTCCGCCAATTCGGGGGAAAAGGGCCTGTCGCCCGCGGCCTCGGCGAAGCGCTGCTTCACCTTGCGGATAAGCTCCTCGCGGTGGGTTATGGCGAAGTCCCGCTCTATGTTCATGGCGTCGAAGGCGAGGCGCCGGAGCTCGAGCTTATAGCGCTCCTTATGCACTAAGGTGAGATCCTTGAGCGTCAGGAATATCTTCTTGGTGGTCTTGTCCAGCTGCAAGAGTGCTTCGTTTAGGATGCCGGTGGACAGCGGGTCGGTGCCCTTGCGTATCGTCGCTATCAATTCCGCGAAGTAGCGGGTATTCATGTTGGGGCTGTTTTCGGTGAATTGGATGAAATTGAAGTACTTCGTTAGGCCGACGAGGCGCTTGATCCTCGGCATGGTAAGGAAGTCCACGCTGAACTGGTAATAGTTATTGAGGAAGTCGAGATAGGACTCAAATTGGGATAGGCGTATGCACATCTGGTCGAGCTTCTCGCTCTCGGCGAAGGAGCCCTCGGGCGGATTGGACACCTCGGATATCTTAAGGTCGTACTTGTAGGGGTCCTCATGGATAAGGCCCTTGCGCAGGAGCACGCTGTATATGCCTTGGAAGGCCGATTGGAAGAGCTTGTAGTCATCCTTAAGCTGCTTGAGCTCGGTTTTGTCCATTCGCGCGGCCTTGGCCATGAGCGCCTGATCCAGTCGATCCGCGTACTTTGCTTCTTCCATACCGGGCAATTATGTCGTAAATCCCTAAAGGACGCAAGCGCCGTTAGCGCCGCGGGCGTAGTGCGGGGCATGGATACACGCTTTGGCAAGCTCTTTTCTTCCCGCGAACGGGACCGCCGGCGGAGCGCGTTCAAGGCCGCCGGCTTGGCGGCGCAGCTGCCTACGAAGGCGGCCCTGCCGGCGCTAAGCCCGC
>JBGSKZ010000052.1:0-1847 GCA_041741035.1 Treponematales bacterium | reverse complement strand
AGCTGGCGCTCCATGCCGTCCTTCTGGTCGTTGAACCACCAGCCCGAGCCGAACTGTATCTTGCCGGCTTCCGCGCCGCCCTGGAAGGCGCCGGTCATGGAGGCGAGCACTTCGTTGTCGCGGGGGTTGAGCACGTAGAGTATGGTTTTTGGCAGCTTGCCCTGGACTTCGAGCCTATCGAGGAGCATGGCCAGCCCTTCAGCCTGAGGCCAGTCGCCTATGACGTCGTAACCCGTGTCGGGCCCGAGCGTAGCCAGCATCTTGCTGTTTACGCTGCGCATGGCTCCCAAGTGCAGCTGCATAACCCAGCCCTGCTCGGCGTCCATGGCCCCGAGTTCGGCAAGCAGGGCGCCGCGGAAGGAAAGCGTCTCTTCCTTCGTGGCCTCCCCTCCCGCGAGCACTTTTTTAAGCACGCGGTCGCAGGAAGCGTCGTCGCCCCGGACGGCGGGCACGAAACAGAGGCCGTGGTCGGACACGCGGCAGCCGCGCGCGTGGAAATACTCGTGCCGCTTCCTAAGCGCCGCGATGAGCGAGGCGTAGCCCGTTATGGCCACGCCTGAAGCCTTGGCAAGGAGGGCGATATAATCGCGGTAGCGCTGCGGATGCTCGAGGGCGTGGGCCTTGTCCGGCCGGAAGGCGGGCAGCACCTTGATGCCGAAGGAGGAATCGGCGGCTATGGCCTCGTGGTATTTAAGGTCGTCCACCGGGTCGTCGGTGCTGCATACGCCGCTTAAGGCGAAGCGTCCCATGAGGCCGCGCACGCGGTACTCGTCCTTAGCCAAGAGGGCGTTGCAGGCGTCGTAAATGCGGTCCGCGCTCTCGGGGCTTAAGAGCTCCTCTATGCCGAAGACGCGCCTTAATTCCAGGTGGGTCCAATGGTAGAGGGGATTGCCCAGGGTCTTGGGCGCGGTGGCCGCCCAGGCGCGGAATTTTTCCCGGTCGGGCGCGTCCCCCGTTATGTGGCTCTCGGGCACGCCCGCGGCGCGCATGGCGCGCCACTTGTAGTGGTCGCCCTTGAGCCAGAGCTGGGTGAGGTTCTCAAAGCGAGTATTCTCAGCTATCTGCTGGGGCGGTACGTGGCAGTGGTAATCGAAGATGGGTATGGCCGCCGCGTAATCCCGGTAGAGCGTCCTGGCCGCCTCGTTCTCCAGGAGGAAATCCTCGTCCATGAAGGCTTTCATATGTTCTGCACCAGGTAGCCGCCGTCCACGGGCACGGTAACGCCGGTAACGAAACCGGCAGCCTGGTCGGAAGCCAGGAAGAGGGTGACGCCCGCTATCTCGCTCACGTCGCCGAAGCGGCCGAAGGGCGTATGCGCTATTACGTCTTTGCCGCGCGCGGTAAGCTCGCCCGTAGCCTCGTCCACGAGCAGGGCCTTGTTCTGCTTGCCTAGGAAGAAGCCAGGGGCTATGCCGTTCACGCGTATGCCGTTCGGGGCGAATTCCTTGGCGCAGGCCATGGTAAGGTTCAGCACGGCGGCCTTGGCCGCGCCGTAGGCCCACACGCCCGACAGGGGTATGTAGGAGGACATGGAGGACATGTTGATGATGTTGCCCTTTATGCCCTTCTCTATCCAGTAGGCGGCCGTAACCTTGGTGGGCACGACGAGGCCCGCCATCAGGTTGAGCCTGACTATGTCCTCAAAAAGCGGCAGGTCTATGGCGACGAAGCTAGATTTGCCGCGGTTGCCGCCGGCGGCGTTTACCAGTATGTGGGGGCCGCCTAAGGCCGCCGCGGTGGCGTCCAGAGCCTTGCGCACCGATTCCTCGGACAGCGCATCCACCTCTACGGGCAGTATGGCGTCGGCCTTGCCCTCAAGGCCCGGTATCTCAAGGAGGCGGGCCTTG
>JBGSKZ010000051.1:0-4062 GCA_041741035.1 Treponematales bacterium | reverse complement strand
AGCGCGGCTTGCCGGCGGCGCTCGACGCTTGGCTGTCCGTATACGATATGGCCGCTCAGCGCCTGCCGCTCGAACTGAAGGTGGCCGCCGCGCGCAAGCAAAGCGGCGAGCCCCGTTACCGCCTGTCGGCGGCTATAGTCGGGAACGATGGGGTAAGGCTGGCGCTGCATCGGGCCCAGCCCGGCTCCGGCCAGGCGCTGGCCTTCGCGGCCCTGCTGTCTAATTTCGTGCCGGCCCTCGGCCGCCTTGGCGTCGAAGCCTTCGCCGAATTGGGCGAGCGGGACCTGGCCAATTTCGTCGTCGACGCTGCGCCCTTATTATCTAGCTTTGGGGTACGCCTCGTACTGCCGAAGGAACTGCGGCGGCTCGCCATGCCTAGGCCCGCCCTGCGGGCCAAGCGTAAGGCTAACTTTGCGAGCTACCTGGATTTGGACACGGCCTTCTCGTTCGACTGGACCGTGGCCATAGGCGACGAGCGGCTGAGCGTAGAGGAATTCTCGGCGCTTCTGAGTACCGGGCTTAAGCTGGTGCGCTGGCGGGAGCGCTGGGTGCGCATAGATCCGGCCGAGGCCGCTCGGGTGCTGGCCCGCGTTTCCGGCATGGGGCCTCCTGCCCCTCTGGAAGCCCTGCGTATGGCCCTATCAGGCGACGCCGACCTGGATGGCGAGCTCGGCTCCGCCCTGGATTTCCTGGTAGGATCGGGCAGGCGCGAGGCTGACGACGCGCCGCTGCCCGCGGCTCTTATCGCGGAGCTCAGGCCCTACCAGGAGCGCGGCTACCGCTGGATGCTGGGCAATTTTGACCGCGGCCTAGGCTGCCTTCTGGCCGACGACATGGGACTTGGCAAAACCGTGCAGACTATAGCCGCCGTGCTCGCCCTAAAAGAGGCGGGCAAGCTGGGGGGCGGCGCCCTCGTATGCGCGCCGGCTTCCCTCCTTACCAACTGGGAGCGCGAGCTGGCCCGCTTCGCGCCGAGCCTGAGCGTATGCCTGTACTACGGCTCTTCGCGCAAGCTTCGCGCGGGAGCTTCGGCCGCCGACCTTACGCTCTCGAGCTACGATACCTGGCTGCGCGACCAGAAGAAGCTTGCGGATACCTGCTGGAGCCTCGTCGTCCTGGACGAGGCCCATTACATCAAGAACCCCGATTCCAGGCGCGCTAAGGCGGTAAAGGCCATCAGGGCAGAGCGGCGGCTGGCCCTTACCGGCACGCCCGTGGAAAACAACCTGTCCGAGCTGTGGAGCGTCTTCGACTTCGCGCTGCCGGGCTACCTGGGCACGCACGCCCGGTTCAGCGCGGAATACCGCAGGCCCATCGAGCTTGAGCGCTCCGCCGACGCGGCTGGCAGGCTACGGCGCGCCACCGCTCCCTTCATCATGCGGCGGCTCAAGACCGACAAGGCCATAGCGGCAGACCTGCCCGACAAGATAGTCGTGGACGAATACGCCATGCTGACGCCCGAGCAGGCGGCGCTGTACGAAGCCGTAGCCGGCGAAGGTCTGGCCCGCGTGAGCTCCGCCGACCCGGAAGAGCGCCTAGGGCTCGTGTTAGCCCTTATCACCGCGCTCAAGCAGGCGGCGAACCATCCGCGCAACTATGACAAGGAAAGCCCCGGCGGATCGGAACGCTCGGGCAAATCGAGGCTCCTAGTAGCCCTCCTGGAATCCGCCTTCGAATCGGGCGAGCGCGTCCTCGTCTTCAGCCAATACGTGGCAATGCTCGATATATTGGTTGGCGTAGTCAGGCAGGAGCTGGGCGTGGAACCCTTCATGCTCCACGGGGGAATGTCCAAGAAGCGGCGCGACGAACAGGTGGACGCCTTCCAGGCGGGCAGGGGGCCAGGCGTATTCCTGATAAGCCTGAAGGCCGGCGGCGTAGGGCTTAACCTTACGGCCGCCACCCGCGTCGTTCATTACGACCTCTGGTTCAACCCCGCGGTAGAAAACCAAGCCACGGATCGCGCCTACCGCATAGGGCAGGATCGCAAGGTCTTCGTCCATAGGCTCATTACCCGCGGCACGATAGAGGAGCGCATAGACGCCATGATAGCATCCAAGCGCGAATTGTCCGAACTGACCGTACGCTCCGGCGAGTCCTGGATAGCGGATATGGACGATGATCAATTGCGCAGCTTAGTGGCGCTGCGCTGACCTTTTTAAAAGCAGTAATTCTTTCCCATGGCTAACGCTCATACGTGGACTAACTGCCGGATGAAGATAGAGTCAGTTAAGTAAGTGCAGTACCGTGCTTAAGCCCTTATTCTCAAACTCGAACGCCCACCATCGATTCCCCATATCTGCCCCGTTACCCAACTGCTTTGGTCGGACAAAAGAAACACCGCGGCTGCTGCTATGTCATCAACGGTACCTAATCGAGGTATTGCATGCATAGCCGCAATAGTGCTTTCCACTTGGGTGTTAGCTAAAAGAGGTGCGGCTAAAGGAGTCTGAATCAAGGATGGCGCTAGAGCGTTTACCCGCACCTTTGGGGCCAATTCAGCAGCCAGGGCTAAGGTGAGCCCACTTACTGCCCCTTTGGCAAGGGATACCGATACGTGATTGCTAAAGCCCTGTAACGCAGCAATGCTTGAAAAAAGCACAACGGACGATCCCGACTGGGTTTTGAGGGACTGCAGGGATGCGGCTACCGCTAACGCAGCACCCCTGGCGTTCACCTGAAAGTCTCTATCCAGTTCATCGGGAGTAAACCGGGCTAGAGACTTAAGATTGATCGTGCCAATTGCGTACACAAGGCCGTCGATTTCCCCTGCATCTGCTGCTGCCTTGGCAAAAAAGCCTGGATCCTGTGCATCGCCAAGAGTATATGCCGCAGGTAGTTCCTTGGCAGCCGCTCCCAGGGCCTGTGCGTTGCGCCCCGCCAGATGAACCTCTACTCCCTGGGCAACAAGGATCTCGGCGATACGCCACCCTATGCCTCCTGAACCACCGTAAATAAGTGTCTTCCTCATACAACAATAATACGGTAACCGTCGAGGACAGGAAAGAAAAACCATATTAACTTTGTGTTTTGCCACCATACTAGAGAAGGTGGAAGGGGTAACAGTAGCTAGTCGGGTAGCTTAAACAGCTTTAGTTCGGAGAAAAACCCGAATTTCAGCGGAAAAACGTAAAAATCCCGAAATGGCAGTTACTAGCATTGTAAAAATATGCCATAGTATGGTCGATTGAATGTGACCATTCGCAATCACTCGTCATATGACAGGTCTATTTTTTTTGATCCGGTACAATGCACCGGATGAAGGATTCCATTTTGGGAAAGAAAATTTATGTAGGGAATCTCAGTTACGAAACAAGCGATGCGGGTATTTATGATCTCTTCGCCGCCCACGGACAGGTATTGTCGGCTAAGACCATTGTCGACCGCGATTCTGGCCGCTCAAAAGGTTTTGCATTTGTTGAGATGGGAACCGAGGATGAAGCACGTTCGGCCATAGCTGCGCTTAATGGATCAAGTCTCGATGGCCGCCAGATTAAGGTGAATGAATCCATCGACAAACCTCGCGACAATTATCGCAATTAAATAAATAGTTTATAAGTCTGAAAATTGATTTCAGACTTATCTGGATTATCTACTTGTTTATTCCACTTAGCCGTGGTACATACCAAAAGGAATGAAAATCAAACGCCGCGCGGGCTTAAGCGCGTGAAGCCGGGCAGAGTTTCGCGCCTCCTTACGGGCCTGGCCTGCCTCCTCCCCGCCTGGCTCATCATGGGGGGCTTCAGGCTGGTGCCCTGGGACAGGTCTGGTTACGCCCTGCCCTGGGCCGCCCCTTTCCTAGCCGCCCTGCCGGTACCTGAGCTGCTCCTCGTCGCGCTCATGGCGCGTCTATTGGACGCGCGCGGGCCGCGTTCGCGGATGCTTGGCGGCTGGCTCCTGTCCCTACTCCTTGGCCTGCTTGCCGCCTGGGGCCTGGGAGAATGGTTCTACCGCTTCTTCTACCGTGAACACGTAGCCCTTATGCGGGATCTGCGCCTCTTGCCGGGCATGGTAAACATGCTGTTCTCCGGCAGCGGAGGCGCCGGCGCGGCGTTGAGCGCGGCG
>JBGSKZ010000050.1:0-3092 GCA_041741035.1 Treponematales bacterium | reverse complement strand
GGAAGGGCGGCGCGGGCAAGCTCCACGGGGCTGCGAGCCAGGCCGTCCGCGCCGAGCGCGCCCGACCAAGCCAGCCCCGCGCCGAGCAGGGCCATGCGCCCGAGGAAGATGACGGCTTCCTGGAAGAAGTAACCCTCCGCGCTACTCATGGACAGTTCGTTGCGCACTTCCTCTATCTTCCTTCTTACCACGTTCTCGCCGAAGATAGCCTTGAGCGGCGACAGGAAGGAATCCATGATAACCTTAACGATGAGCACCGGGTAGGAATAGAATACCGCGTAAAGGAAACGCGACAGCGCGTCGCCCGAGCAGCCGGCCAGGGTCCAGGCCATGCGCTGGGTTTTTTGCCCCCGCAGGGCTTTGCCCAAGGTCCAGAACACCAGGGCGGACGCCAGGGCCACGCTCGAGGCGAAGAGCCCGATATTGGCCTCGGTGCGCAGTATGCCCACGTTTAAGAGCGCCCCGCAGAGGGCCGCCGCCAGCATATGGATGGCGGTATAGGCCTGGTAGCTTATCCAGAGCCGGGTCTTGGACGAGCGTGCGGCCGCGGCTATGCGTTCGAGCCGGAAGCTCTGCGGCCGTATGCTCAGCGCGGGGGACAGCGCCAGCACCGCCAGGCTCATGGCGCTCGAGCAAAGGAAGAGATAGGCGTAGCCCGGCGGCAGCGGGCTGGAGGGCTTCTGTATGCCGGGCAGGGCCGCGGGCAGGGATATGAGGAAAGCGCCGCCTAAGGGTAGGGCTACGGCCAAGGCTATCTGCAAGCCCTGTATGCGCATGAAGAACGAATCCCGGTCGGCGTCGCGAACGCTGTCGAGCACCGAGCAATGCCGCGAGGACCAGAAAAAGCCCTCGCTCGCGCCGCGGAACACGAAGTACAGCGTAAGGTAGGTCAGGCTCCCCAGCCTGGAAAAGCTGAAGAAGGCCCAGAGCGCGGTAAGGATCTGGCACAGTATGTCCAGCCTGAAGCCCCTGTGGGCCTTGCCCGTCTTTAAAAGCAGCATGCCCAGGCTAAAGAAGGCGAAGAGCGACGCGTAGTACACCATGTACAGGCTCAGCACCGCCGGCAGCGATCTGAACAGCCTGAGCAGAAAGGCCATCTCGAAGGCGCTTATGAGCACGGTGTGGAGGGCGTGTCCTAAAGTATAGTAGGCTATGGCCTGGTTGCTCGATTTTAAAAAACGCATGGTGGTGGCCTTCGGTATATACGCCCTGCATCCCTTGGTCAAGGACGCGCCCTTTATGCTAGACTGCGCCCATGAAGCCACAGCTCGTAGCGCTCGATTTGGACGATACCCTCCTCATGCCCGACCTCAGCATAGCCGATATAAACGCGGAAGCCGTTCGGCGGGCCTTAGCCTCCGGCGTGAAGGTGGTATTAGCCTCCGGCCGCACCATAGATTCTATGCGAGGCTATGCCGAGGAGCTTGGCCTGCGGGGCAGGGATCTGCCCATCATATGCGCCAACGGGGCCGAAGTGCGCGACGTCGACTCGGAAGCCATACTGCGCCGCATAGCGCTGACGCCCCACGCCTGCCGTATGGCCCTGTCCGCGCTTAAGGAGCTCGGCCTGCCCGCGCAGACCTACGAGGAAGGCATAATACTCGTGAGCGAGCGCAATGCCTGGACCGACGAGGACAGCAGGCTTACCGGCTTAGGCCAGCGCCTTGCCAATGGCCACGAGGAACTGGCCGCGCAGCCCCGATCCAAGCTCCTGGCGGCGGCCGAGCCCGAACGCATCAGCGCCCTCCTCGCGGATATGCAAAAGCGCCTTGCCGGCATAGCCAACGTGCTCATATCCAAGCCCTGCTTCATGGAAATCCTGCCGCCGGGAGCGGATAAAGGCCATGCCCTGGCCTGGGTGGCCGAGCGTTACGGCATAGCCCGGGAGCGGGTCATGGCCATAGGAGATTCGGGCAACGACATAGGCATGCTTTCCTGGGCGGGCATAGGCTGCTGCCCCGCCGACGCCAGGGCGGACGTGCGCGCGCTCACGAAGCACGTAGCCGAGCGCTCGCATGAAGAGGGGGCCGTAGCCGAACTCCTGGAGCGCTTTATCTTTCAAGCCGTCGGCTAGCCGAGGCGCCTTCCGCTATAGCAGGCACTTGAAGAGCCCCATGCACCACATGCAAGCGGCGCAGGGCTCGTCGTTAATATGGCAGTCCTGCTCGAACTCCTCTACCTGCAGATAGTCGCAGAGGGCCAGGTTGCAGTTGAGGCAGAAGGGATAGTCGTAACGCAGCACGTTTGCCCTGAAGGAAGCGAATTCCCGGCTGTTCCAAATATCGAGTATTCCCCGTTCGCCCAGCGAGCCGAAGCTCATTGGCGCCACGCGCTTTTCCCAGCCTCCCGCGTAGCAGGCGTAACGGTGCCAGAGGAAGTAGCAGGGATGCACGGCGCCGGCGCGGGAAATGAAGGCGCTGCCGCCCTCCACGAACTCGCAGGAGCGGGCGCTCCGCGGCTTAAGCTCGGGCAATTCCAGTCGCAAGCCTTCAGCGTCGGCGATATGGGCGGCTTCGGCGAACGCGGCGGCGCTGCGCTCATACTTGCCCAGGTCGGCCGATAAAAGCCTGTTCACGTTTACCGTTATGCCCAGGCTCGCGGCTTCGCTCTGCAGTTCCTCGACGAGGCGCATAAGCAGGGTATCGTCCGGGCTTTTTTTATAGCGCATGTAGATTTCCAGGTAGCGGCCAAGCTCAAGGCCCAGTTCCCGCGCGCGTTCCTCGTATTTCACCCGCAATGCGAGGGCCGCGTCAAGGTTAGCGTCCCAGGCCGCGTCTTCCATCGCGGAGGGCTCATAGGGGAAAAGCTGGCTTACCAGCATGAAATCCACGCCGCGTTCCGCCGCCCAACGCACAATCTTGGGCAATTCGGCAAGGTTCTGCTTCATAGCCACGAATTCTATGCCTATTTCCAACGGAAGGCCGGTGCCCATGCTGGCGCCGCGGCCTCTTGAGCTGCTGCCTGCAGAGCCGCCGACGGTAATGCGGCCGCCATTTTCCGGCTTGACGCGGCCGTAGCCCCGTTCCGCGCAGAGCGCTGCTATGGCCCGCTCCGCGGCCCCGCGGCTGCCTCCGGTGGTGCCGCTGGTGCTG
>JBGSKZ010000049.1:0-1033 GCA_041741035.1 Treponematales bacterium | reverse complement strand
GAGGGCATACGGAAGCTCCTGTCCTACCTGCCCCAGAACAATATCGAGGACACTCCGGTGGCCGCCACCGGTGACCCGATAACGCGCGATATACCCGAGCTCGCGGGCATCATACCCGACGCGCCGAATAAGCCCTACGATATACGCGAAGTCATCAAGCGCGTCTTCGATGACGGCGACTTCTTCGAGATACAGAGCCTGTATGCCATGAACATCGTGGTGGGCTTCGCCCGGCTAGGCGGCCGTTCCGTGGGCATAGTGGCCAACCAGCCGCGCATCATGGCCGGCGTGCTGGACATAAACGCTAGCGACAAGGCCAGCCGCTTCATACGCTTCTGCGACGCCTTCAATATCCCCCTCGTCACCCTTACCGACACCGCAGGCTACCTGCCCGGCGTGGGCCAGGAGCACGGCGGCGTGATACGCCACGGCGCCAAGCTGCTCTACGCCTATTCCGAGGCCACGGTGCCCAAGCTCACGGTCATCGTGCGCAAGGCCTACGGCGGCGCGTACATAGCCATGTGCTCCCGCCACTTAGGCGCGGACCAGGTGTTCGCATGGCCGAGCGCCGAGATAGCGGTCATGGGCCCGGACGGCGCGGCCAATATCATCTTCAAGAAAGATATAGACGAGGCCAGCGATCCCGCGGCTAAGCGCAAGGAAAAGATCGACGAGTATAAGCGCAACTTCGCCAACCCCTACAAGGCCGCCCTCCGCGGCTACGTGGACGACGTCATCGATCCCGCGGATACCCGCAAACGCTTAGCCGGCGCCCTGGCCATGCTCCTTGGCAAGCGCGAGAGCCGCCCCGCCAAGAAGCATTCCAATATGCCGGTATAGGGGGCAGCGCCATGGATATGTGGACCATAACCATAGTCGGGACGGGCACGGTATTCATTACCCTCATCGTCCTGGCCCTCATACTCTCGCAGTTCAGCCGCGTGCTCGGCGGCGTAAAGAAGCCCGCCAAGGCCACTGCCGCCGCGCCCGGCGCCCTTAGCCAGCCGGCGGCGGCTTCCGCGCCTAAGGCTTC
>JBGSKZ010000048.1:0-1419 GCA_041741035.1 Treponematales bacterium | reverse complement strand
GAGCCGCGAGGGCTCGCCGGAGCCGTACTCATGCCAATCCGCCGGCGTTTCTCGCGGCCGCGGCGAATCGCCGACTGGACCCTCCGCGCCGGGACGCGTGAGGAACTCGCCGCGCGCGCTTTTTACTAGGGGAGACTCGGGAAGCACGGCGGACAGCCCCGGCACGCTATAGCTGCCGCTGGCCCCCGAGCCGCAAGCGACGAGGACAAGCATGGCGGCGAGCGGCCATAAGGGCGCGCTAATAAGGCTCATCAATCGAAAATAACGGGCAGGCATACGCTACAGTATAGCATGAGCATGTCGAGGGCTATACCTTGAATACAAGCGTGATTATGGTACCGCGGTCTTTGGCCAGCTTAATGCTGCCGCCGAGCTGCTCGGTGAGGGTGCGCACGAGCATGAGGCCGAAGCCGGGGGAATTGTCGAAGTTGACCTTATCGGGCATACCGGCCCCATCATCCGCTACGCGTATCCTCGCCAGGCCGTCCTCAAGGGCGGCGCTTATCTTTATGGCGCCGGATACCCTGCCCTTGAACGCGTACTTCATAATATTGGTTATGAGTTCGTTTACGATGATGCCTATGGACTGCATGGCCCGCGCGTTGAGCAGAAAGTCGTCGATGTCCTTTTCCACGATAATCGAGCCCGCGTTGGGAAAATTGGCGATGATTTCGTCGACGAGCGAGCCTAAGTACTCTTTAATGGATAATTCGCTATAGTCCACCGAGCGGTAGAGCTTATCGTAAAGCGTCATCATGCTTAGGACGCGCCCGTCCGCGTCTATGAGCGCTTCTATGGCCGAAGGCTCCGTCAGGCCCTCCGCATGGAGCTGCAGGAGGCTTCGCAGCGTATTCATGCTATTCTTGATGCGGTGATGCACTTCTTTAAGTATGAGGCTCTTTTCGTCGAGCAGGGCCTTATTGACGCGTTCCCGGTCCTTGCGCGCCGTTATATCCTCTATGGCCAGGAGGATTTCCTTGCGCTTGCCCGACGCCTGGTTAATTTGCCTGGCGTTAAGCAGCATGGTGCGCCGCCCAATGGTGGCGAAGTCATGCTCCACCTCATAGGCCTCGAAGCTGGTCTGCCTGGGCAGGATCTCCTCAAGGAGCTCGCGCAGCTTGGGTATATCCCACTGCTTGTTACCCAGGTCGTAGATGAGCTTACCGATAGTATCCTCGGGCAGTACCTTGAAAAAGTCGCAAAAAGAGCGGCTCACGGTAACGACCCGCAAATCATGGTCGAGCGACAAAAGAGGCTCGCGTATGGTATCGATAACGCTCTGGGCGAAGAGGCTAGTCTCATCGGCCTGGGCTTGGGCTTTCTGCAAGGCGAGCCGGGTAATCTCCAAGCCCCGCTCTATCTCCTTGCGTTCCTTAAGCTCGAGCTTAAGGGCTTGGTTGGCGTCGAAGAGCTTGAAAG
>JBGSKZ010000047.1:0-6988 GCA_041741035.1 Treponematales bacterium | reverse complement strand
AAGGATCGGCCGGCCGCGCGGCGCTGCGGGTAGGATTGGAGCGCGTCGAAGAGGCCGTAAGCCTGGAACTCGCGGAGGGTAAGACCCTCGAATTCTTCCGCTTCGGCCTCGTCAGCCTGAGCGAAGGCCGGCTTGAGGATGCCTCGAGCCAGGCGGCCGGGCTACTGAAGCGGCTCAAGGCCGTAAGCGCCCGCGGCTATGCCGCCGCGTTAGGCGAACATAGCGAGGTGTGGGCAAAGCGCTGGGCCTTAGCCGACGTGCGGATAGAAGGCGACCTGGAAGCCTGCCGCTCGCTGCGCTTTAACCTCTTTCACCTTATGCAGACCATGCCCCGCCGCGACGAGACCGTATCCATAGGAGCCAAGGGCCTGCATGGCGAGGGCTACAAAGGCCATGTATTCTGGGATACGGAAACCTTCATGTTCCCCTTCTTCCTCTACACCGACCCGGGCGCGGCGAGGCGACTGCTTTCTTATCGCTGGCACACCTTGGCAGGCGCGAGGGCTAACGCCGCCGCCGACGGTTTTCGCGGTGCGCGCTTCGCCTGGGAAAGCGCGAGGGACGGCTCGGAGACCACGCCTAAGTGGGGGGTAGACTACGCGGGCAATCCGGTGCGCATCTATACCGGCGACGAGGAAGTGCACATCGGGGCGGACATAGCCCATGCCGTGTACGCCTATCATGCGTCTACCGGCGACGATGGCTTCATGTCCCAGCAGGGATACGAGCTCGTTTACTCGATAGCGGAATTCTTCGAGAGCCTCGCGCTCAAGGATGCCGCCGACGGCCGGCGCCATATACGCAACGTGATAGGCACGGACGAATTCCACGAGCACGTGAACGACGACGCCTTCACCAATCGCCTGGCCGCGTGGACGCTCCGGCAGGCTACGAAAATGCTCGCCGGGGAGAGGTCGGCCGATCCGGAGGGAGTGGCGCGGCGCCTAAGCTCTTGGGGCATAGGGCCGGAGCCCGAAGCTCGCTGGGCCAGGGCGGCTTCAGAGCTCTTCGATCCCTTCGCGGAGGCGGGAGACGGCGTAGTGGAGCAGTTCTCCGGGTACTTCGAGTTGCCCGACCTGCCTATAAGCTCCTGGGACGAGCACGGCATGCCGCGGTGGCCGGAAGGGCTCGACCTGTCCCGCCTTGGGGCTACGAGGCTCCTTAAGCAGCCCGACGTGGTGCAGGTATTCGCCCTGCTCCACGAGGATTTCAGCAGGGAATTCATGCTCCGCAATTACGACTTCTACGAGAAGCGCACCATGCATAAATCGAGCCTCAGCCCCTCTATTCACGCTATGGTGGGCGTGCGGCTCGGAGAAACCGAACGGGCCTATGACTACTTCATGAAGACCGTGCGTACCGATCTCGACGATAATCAAGGCAATGTAGGCCTTGGCTTCCATGCAGCGAGCGCCGGAGGCGCTTGGCAAGCCGCCGTCTTCGGATTTGGGGGTTACTCCCTAGCCTCAAGCGATGACGGAACGTTGCTTCCCTCCTTTGATCCCTGGCTGCCCCCTGCCTGGTCCTCGCTTGAGTACCGGGTTTTTTGGCATGGCTCGGCCATACGCGTGCGCATCCGCGGCTCTGCCGTGGAGCTTTTTTCCGCGCGCCCCGTGCGGGCTATGCTACGCGGCGTACAGGGAGAAATCGGGCCACAAGGCTTCCAGCCCCTATAAAAAATAATAGTAAAAGGCTCCGCGTACCCGCCCTCGGCCGTTCATACGGCTGAGGGTTTTTTATTCTTGGTTAGCTCCCCGAAGCTTAGGTATCCGGGGAAAGCGCCGCATCCGCTAGCGTGGGTCGACTAGTCCCGACCCTATGGAGAGGCCCTCATGCGCTTATACCTAAGCTTCGGGGAACTAAATGACTATTTAAGCCTATGTTCTTGACAGTGAATTTTCTCTGAACGAAACTTAACCGGTATAGTAGGCTAATGCCTGGATTCCGCGCTATGGAATCGATTCGAAGCTTTAGGGCACTTAAGGGCAAAAGGGGTAGGTATGAAAATCGGGGGCAAACTAGCGCTTGCATTTGGTATCGTCATCGCGCTTATGGCGATTATTTTCGGCGTTACGTTTTTTTCGCTACAAAGGCTGAAGACTCTGCAGGACGAAGGCGCTATGAGGGGGGATGACGCCGTTCTTGCGGTGCAGGCGGGAAACGCCCCTTACCGCCTCTACCAGATCGTGGCGGACGCCATTATCAATCGGGATCTTACGGCGTCGCAGAAGGATTGGGACGAAGCCTTAGTGAATGAGAAAGAATTGCTGAATAACCTCTCCCTGCGCATGGATACGGAAGCCGAGCGCGTCGACATCAAAGAGGCCTTGAATATAATTACCGAGATAGAGGCTGAATTTAGGGACGTGCTCATGCCCCTGCTCAAAACGACGGCGACGGTGGACGAGCGCGTGCGGAGCGCGGATGCCGATTTCGATGCCCTTATCGAAGAATTCGGCGTTCCCATACAAAAGGTCGAGGAAGCTCTGGCTGAGGAGCAGCGAGAGAGCGACGAGCTCTTCGATAGCGTGTCCGAGTCCACCGTAGTCCTGTGCTCCCTGCTTACGGCCATAGCGTTGCTTATCGCCTTCAGCGTGGCGCTCCTATTGACCCGTAGCATATCAAAGCCCCTGACGGTGGCGGTCGCGCACTTGGGAGAAATGGCAAAGGGCGACCTCCGCAACGACATACCCGCGCTGTACCTAAAGCGGCCGGACGAGATAGGTAGCCTCGCGAAGGCGCTGGACGCCCTTTCCAAAGATTTGCGGCGCATCGTAGAGGATATATTATCGGCCTCCGACCAGGTATCTTCGGGCTCGGAGCAGATGGCCTCCACTGCCCAGCAGCTATCGCAGGGAGCAGCGGAGCAGGCTGCCAGCGCCGAGGAAGTATCCTCCTCGGTCGAGGAAATGGCGGCCACGGTCAAGCAGAATACCGACAATTCCCTGGCTACCGAGAGCATAGCCACGAAATCCTCCGGCGACGCGGAACTCGGCGGAAGGTCGGTAATGGATTCGGTAGCGGCCATGAACGAGATCGCGGCCAAGATATCCATAATCGACGAGATAGCCAGGCAAACCAATCTGCTCGCGCTCAACGCGGCCATTGAGGCGGCGAGGGCAGGCGAGGCGGGCAAGGGCTTCGCCGTGGTGGCTAGCGAGGTAAGGAAGCTCGCCGAGCGCAGCCAGAAAGCCTCGGGCGAAATCGGGGATCTGTCCAAGCATACGGTTGGCAGCGCCACGAAGGCCGGGGAGATCATCCAGAAGCTCGTGCCGGACATCAAGAAAACCTCCGACCTCGTGCAGGAGATAGCCAGCGCTTCGCGGGAGCAGAGTACGGGCGTGGACCAGATAGCCAAAGCCGTCAGCCAGCTCGATACGGTCATCCAGCAGAACGCCAGCGCGAGCGAGGAGATGGCGAGCATGGCCGAGGAGCTGTCCAGCCAGGCGGAGCAGTTGGCCCAGACTATGGCTTTCTTTAAGCTCAAGGACGCGCACGACGGCGATGCTAGCGCGGCCGGACAAGGGGCGAAGCCCGGTAAACAGCCGCCCCAAGCCCAAAAGCGCGTAGCGATAGCCCATGCGGACAAGGCGCCGCCGCAGCGCGCATCGGACGCTGCCCGGCCGTCGGGCAGGACCGCTATCGCGCTGGCAAAGGACGGCGCCAATCCGGCCAGCGACGCCGACTTTGAAAATTTCTAAAAAGGTTTTTCCGCGCCCCTCGCGGATAGCGTGAGGGGCGCGGGTCTATGGCATATCGGGATATAAAGTTAAAAATACCTATAAATTATTATTAATATGCGTAAATAAAAATGACCGTAGTCAAAAAAATTAAAAATAAAAGTTGACCGCAGTCAATAAGTGCTTTACGATCCCCCCTAAGGCACACGCTATGCCGAGCGCATATGCGCCTTTCCAGCGTGGCCGCTACCGAGGGGGGTGCTCTATGCTCGCAGTATTCGCGTCTCTTCCTATCCTGCTTGTCGTCGTACTCATGGCCGGGCTGAACATGCCGGCTAAAAAGGTCATGCCACTGGGCTGGGCCTTAGCCGTCGGGCTAGCCGCCTTTGTCTGGAAGATGCCGCTGCAGTGGCTGGCCGGGGCCACCTTATCCGGAGCGCTCGACGCCTTCAATATCCTCATCATAGTCTTCGGCGCTATCCTGCTCATGAACACGCTCAAGAATTCCGGCGCCATACGGGCCATCAAGGGCACCTTTTACAATATCAGCCCGGATCGGCGCGTACAGGCGATAATCATAGCCGGCCTCTTCGGCTTTTTTATCGAAGGCGCCGCGGGCTTCGGCACGCCGGCCGCCCTTGCGGGTCCCCTTCTGGTAAGCCTGGGCTTCCCGCCCCTGGCGGCGGTCATCGTGGCCCTGGTAGGCAATAGCATGCCGGTAAGCTTCGGCGCGGTAGGCACGCCGATCTTGGGAGGCGCTGCCAAGGTGCTCAACGCCCCGAACGTCATCGAGGCGCTCAACCAATACGGATGGACCTTCGACGTCTTCGTGCACCAGATAGGCGTATACACGGCTATCATTCACGCTGCCGTCGGTACCTTCCTGCCCCTGCTCATCGTGCTGATACTGACCAAGCTATTCGGCGCGAAAAAGAGCTTCAAGGATGGCTTCGCCGCGGCTCCCTTCGCCTTGTTCGCGGGCTTAAGCTTCTCCATTCCCTACCTGCTCATAGCCATATTCATAGGGCCGGAGCTTCCGTCGCTCTTAGGCGCGCTTATAGCCTTGCTCATCGTCATACCCGCGGCCAAGGCAGGCTTCCTGCAGCCCAAGGCATCATGGGACTTCCCCGAGCGCAAAGACTGGGGCGGCGACTGGGTGGGCAGCGTAGAGCCCGGCGCGCTTAAAGAAGACAGCCCTCAGATGGGAACTCTGCTCGCATGGCTGCCTTATGTGCTGGTAGCCCTCATACTGGTCGTAACCCGTATACCGGCTCTCGGGATTAAGCAGCTCTTGACCATGCCCGCGCTTACCATCGCGTGGAAGGGCATACTCGGAACAAGCCTGGCGTACAGCCTGCAGCCGCTCTATCTGCCGGGAACCGTGCCCTTCATCCTCGTAGCGGTGCTGACGATATTCCTGCATAAAATGGATGGCAAGACGGTTAAGGCCACCTGGGCGAACAGCCTCAAGCAGATGGTGCCGGCTACTATAGCCCTGGTATTCGCCGTCGCCATGGTCGCTATCATGAGGAACTCGGGCAATAACGCTTCCGGCGCTTTGGATATGCTTAAGACCCTGTCCACGGCCGCGGCCGGCCTGTTGAGTTCCGTGTGGATATTCATCGCCCCCTTCATCGGTATGCTCGGCGCATTTATGGCGGGTAGCAATACCACATCCAATATCCTCTTCAGCAGCTTTCAATACGAAGTCGCTTCGAGCGCCTCGCTCTCTCGGGTCATCGTGGTAGCCCTACAAGTGGTAGGCGGCGCCATAGGCAATATGATTTGCGTACATAACGTGGTGGCGGCCAGCACCACCGTGGGCGTACTCGGCAAGGAGGGCAGGATAATCAGGATAAACATAGTGCCGGCCGCCCTGTACGCGGTACTGGCCAGTATAGTAGGCCTCATTATCGTAGGGGTCTTTGTTCCCGGATTATTCTAGCTTCCATCGCGCATGCCGTTCCGGCCAAGCATCGTTTCCCGGAACGGCCACCGCGGCCCTGCTTTTCCAAGGCTTGGGCCCGGGCTTAAGGAGGATTTTTTGAAGATCATAGTACCTATAAAGCAGGTTCCCGAGACCAGCAACGTGAAAATGGATCCGGAAACCGGAACGGTCATACGGGCGGGCGTGGAGACGGTAGTCAACCCTCTCGACCTCTATGCCCTGGAGGCCGCGCTCGCTCTCAAGGAGCGTTTCGGGGGAACGGTGGCCGTACTTTCCATGGGTCCTCCGCAGGCGATTAAAGCGCTCAAGGAAGCCGTGGCCATGGGCTGCGACGAAGCGATACTGGTGTCCGACCGAAAATTCGGGGGTTCGGATACCTGGGCTACTTCCTATACCCTGGCGCAGGCGATAAAGAAAATCGGCGGCTATGACCTTATCATAGCGGGCGAGAGGGCTACCGACGGCGATACGGCCCAAGTGGGACCGGGCATAGCCTCCTGGCTGGACCTTCCAATAGCGACCTACGTGGCGAGGATAGAAGGCATGGGCGACTCCCGCATAAGCCTTGAGCGCCTCGTGGAGGACGGCTACCAGATGCTGTCCCTGCCGCTGCCCTGCCTCCTGACCGTGGTCAAGGAAATCGCCTCGCCCCGGCTGCCCACCTTGGACGGCAAGATACGCTCGCGTCAGTTGCAGATACCCGTCTATAGCACCGAGAACATGGAGCTTGATCCCGCCACGCTCGGCCTTAAGGGTTCGCCCACGAAGGTCGTCAAGATCGACACGCCAAAGGTCACCCGGGGCGGCACGGTGGTCAAGGCCGGAGACGACGAGGCAGTCGTGTCGGCCGTCAACGAATTGATGACCTTCCTAGAAGCGAAGGGCATCCTGTAAAGGGGAAAGCGACCATGAGTTTTGTATGGACTATCGCGGAACAGCATGACGGCAGGCTCAAGGACGTGTCCTTTGAGCTGCTGTCGCGCGGGCGTGCATTGGCGGACAAGCTCGATACCAAGCTCGCCTCGGTATTGATAGGGAACGGCGTAAGCGAGGAAGCCCTGGGGGAACTCATACGCCGCGGAGCGGACGAAGTATACTCCGTCCAGGATCCGCGCCTCGCGAACTTCGTTTGCGAATCCTATGCGCGGGTTTTAACGCAGCTTATAAAGACCTGGCGGCCCAGCATAGTGCTGGCCGCGGCTACCTCCTCGGGACGCACGCTTATGCCCTACCTTGCCATAAAGGTACACGCCGGGCTCACAGCCGACTGCACCGAACTGGACATAGAGGAAGGCACGGGGAACCTCCTGCAGACGAGGCCGGCTATAGGCGGCAATATCATGGCCACTATCAAGACGCC
>JBGSKZ010000046.1:0-12887 GCA_041741035.1 Treponematales bacterium | reverse complement strand
GGGCCGCTTCGGCGCCGCGGTACGGCAGGAGCGGGCTCCGCATGGGCAGGCGATTGCCGTCGATAGCCCCCGGCCTCTGCCAGGGATGCGGAGAGGAAAATAATGATGTAGCCATACTCAACCCTTCACGGCGCCTACGGTCATGCCTTGCACGAAATGGCGTTGGAACAAGAGGAAAAATACCAGCGGAAGTATCATCGCGATAATGGAGCCTGCCGCCGTCATGTTGTAATAGGATATAAACTCTCCCTGCATATTGGCAAGCCCCAGGGTGACGGGCTTGAGGGCGTCGCTCTGCAGGAGCACGAGGGACCATAGCAGGTCGTTCCATATCCAGGTGAATTCGAGCACGGCCAGCGCGGCCAGGCTGGGCCTGGCCAGGGGAAGGATGATCTGCCAATAGATGCGATAGTCGCTCGCCCCGTCTATGCGCGGCGCCTCAAGGAGGCTCGCGGGTATCTGGCGGAAGAAGTTGCGCAGGAAGAAGGTGCAGAAGCCCAGCTGAAAAGCCACGTGGAAGAGTATGACGCCTATGCGCGTATTCATAAGCCCTACCGTATCGGTGAAGCGGAAGACCGGTATCATGAGCATCTGGAAGGGTATGAGCATACCCGCTATGAACATGATGAGCACGGCCTTGTTGAGCTTGAAGCGGTAGAACGCCAGCGCGAAGGCGGCCAGGCTCGATAGGGCCAGCGTGCCTATGACCGAGGGCACGGTTATGACTATCGTGTTGTATACGTAGCGCCCCATGCCAACGCTCGTCCACACCTTGAGGTAATTGTCCAGGCGCCATACCTTGGGTATGGACCACATCGCGCCCTTGCCCATGATCTCGTCCATGGACTTGAACGAAGTAAACACGGCCAGTACCAGGGGGATAAGCCAGAAGGCCACCAAAGCCGTGGACAGCAGGTAGAAAGCCGCTTTTTCTAGCTTCCTCTTCCGGGTTTCAGTAAAGAACGGCATGCGCGTTAGCCCGCTAGTCATAAGCCACTCTCCTCTTCGTCTTTAAAGGTGCGGCTTATATAGGCCAGAATGAAGCCTAAGGTGATGAGGAACTGAATGACGGCTATAGCCGAACCGTAACCGTAGTCCTGATACTGGAACGAGGCGGTATACATATAACTGGCCAATACCTCGGCGGCGCGCGCCTTGGTGTTGGTCATGACGTAGATGATATCGAAGGCGCGCAGCGAGTCTATCACCGATATCGTGATCGACACGACGGTAGCCGGGGCGAGCACGGGCAACACCACCTTAGTGAAGCGCTGCCACCAATTGGCCCCGTCTATGACCGCCGCCTCCACGAGCTCCACCGGCACGCTCTGCAGGCCCGCCAGGTACAGTATCATGATGTACGGCACCTGGCGCCATATGCCCACGGCCACCAGGGCGCCGGTCATGAAGCGCCGATCGCCCAGCCAGGGCTTGGCCCATTCGGCGAGGCCAAGGCCCCGCAGCACCGTATTTAAGAACCCCGCGTCGGGGTTGTATATCCACATCCATATCGTGCCTATGATGGCGAAACTGAGCGTCATAGGCAGGTAGAAAAGCGTTTTATAGATCCTGTTGCCCTTAAAGGCGTTGTTGAAGAGCATGGCTATGAAGAGGCCGAGGGGTATGGGAATAAGCACGAAGAAGACGAGCCAGACGAGGTTGTTCTTTAAGGCCACGATAAACTGGGCGTCGCCGAAAAGCCTGGTAAAGTTTTGCAGGCCTATGAAAACGGTATCGTAGAAGAGGCTGTCCCGCTTGGTAAACGCGTAGCCGAAGCTCTGCGCTATGGGCAGGTATACCCATATCATATAGACGGTAAGCGGCAGGGCCAGGAAGCTCCACGGCATCCACCAGCCCTTTTTTAGCTTTGCTCCAGGCACGGAAATCCTCCCCTTAAGCGGAAAACCAGGTAAAAAAAAGGCGGGGGCAGGCTTTAAGCCCGCCCCCGCTACTTGCGTTATTTGGCGTAGATGCGCACGCGCTCCTTGTCGAGCTCGGCGAGTATGGCGTCAAGCTGGCCGGGATTGGCCATGATGTCGAGTATGGCGTTCAAGCCCTTGGCGGCCATTTCTTCGGGCGCGTCGCGGTCATAGAACTGGGCGGCGAAGCTGGCGCCCTTAACCATGGCCAGGCCGCGCCTGGCTTCCTCGTTCGGTACGGGAACGTTCACGTTGGCGGCGAGGCGGCCCAGGGGAGCGCAGAAGGCTTCCTGCTGTTCCTTGGTGGCCAGGAAGGCCAGGAAGCGCTTGGCGGCTTCCTTGTTCTTGGCCTTGGCGGGGATCATGAAGCCGTCGGTGGGGGTGTCCACCGTATACTTGGTGTTGCCGCCGTAAATCGGGAAGGGGAAGAAGTCTATGGAATTACGGGTTTCCGCGGGCACGGTGTCCATGATGAACTGTCCCATGAGATACATGCCGGCCTTGCCTTCGGCGAGGGGCTTCACCGATTCCTGCCAGGACAGGGAGGTGGCGTTATCTATGAAATAGCCCTTCTGCGAAAGCTCGGCTATGATGCCGAGGCTCTTCTTAACGCGGGGGTCGGTGTAGGCTATCTTGCCTCCGGTGAGCTGGGCGTGGAAGTCGCCGCCGTTCACCGCACTGTCGAGCAGGTCGAACCATCCGCCGGTAGTCCAGGTATCCTTGGCGCCGACGGCTATGGGGGCTACGCCGTTCTTCTTAAGGGTTTCGCACACGGCCATGAACTCGTCCCAGGTCTTGGGCGTGGACAGCTTGTACTTGGCGAAAACGTCCTTATTGTAGTAGACGGCCCACCAGTACCAGCTCTGGGGCATGAAGTACACCTTGCCCTGATATGAGCTCGCCACTTTAAAGGCGGCGGGGAATTCCTTGAGTATGTCGCCGCCGGGGAAGATGCCGTCGATGGGCTCGAGCTGGCCCCGCTCGGCGTATGCCTGCATGCGGTAGCCGGCGAACCAGGTAACCACGTCGGGAGCCGAGCTGGACGCGAGCCAGCTGGGCAGCTGGGTCTTGAACTGCTCGTGGGCTATGGTATTGACCGTGACGTTCAGGTCGGGGTTGGCTTTCTTGAAAGCCTCTACCACGTCCTGGAATACGGCCTTGGGCTTCTCGTCTGACATATAGGAATTGATTATCAGTTCCTTGTCGGCCGTCTCTTTGGTACCCGCGGCGAAAACCCCCGCTACCAAGGCCAGCATCATGACGGAAATAAACAACGCACGTTTCATGGATCCTCCTCTTTCGCGATGGCTGTGGGCGGTACTGGTACCTATCCCGCCAGCGCTATGTAGTGGCAGTGTATGAGGACTTTCTTTAGGCTGTCAACCGAAAGTTTCATATTTTCGTATTTTTTGTTTAAAGAGCCGGGCCGTGAAGGTTCTTGAAGGCCCGCGGGCTTATGCCTTCGACTTTTTTAAACACCCTGCACAGGTAATTGCTGTCCGAAAAACCCACGGTCTTCGCTATGTCGGCTATAGCCAAATCGGGCCGCGCCACCAGGAGCTCCTTGGCCTTGGAAACGCGGAAAGACGACAGATACTCGAAGGGGCGCATATCGAGGGCCTGCTTGAACAGCCTGCAGAGGTACTGCGGCGTCACCTGAATGACTGCCGCGAGCTCGTCTATGCCCAGATCGTTCGCGAAATGTATGCGTATATGCTGCAGGACCGGCCTGAGCTTAGCATGGCGGGGCTGGGCGTCGCGGGTCTTGGGCTCAAGGGCTACCTTAAGCGCGAGCAGGGTCTCGTACACCAGGAGCGAGGTATCGTGGTGGGCCATGGCCGAATCCTCGATCGAAGCGCCGTAGAGCTCGCGAATGAGGGTTTTAAGGCGCCAAAAGTCGGAAATCGCGTATACGCCTGACTTTTCGAGGCCGACGGCCTTCAGCGTCTGGGCCACGGCGCTACCGCCGAAGCCCAGCCAGTCGGTTACCCAGTCGCCGCCGAGGCTGCGATACTCATGCTGCTCCTCCGGCAAGAGGAGAAAGCCGTCTCCGGGCCCCAGCTCCAGCCTCCTGCCGCCTACCATGAGCTCTCCCCTTCCGGACAGACAGTGTATCCACTGATACCAGGGGTAGCCCTCCGGGCGGCTTATGTTTTCCTGCGGCCAATCATAGCCTATGGTAGCCATAAAAAAGGGCAGGCGCCGCTGGTTATCGTCGAGCGTAGCGAATATAAAGGGCATGCACGGCCTCCATTGAGCTGCTTCTTTAAGTTTCATATAGTACTATTAATGGTTAATAATAGCAAGTTTTTTATTTTTTTACTGGCAAAAGAGCCTAAACGGCGCTAGTATGCTCCCCATGAAGCATGAGCGGGAATTCCGGGAGCGCTGCGCCGCGCGCGGGCTATCGCCCGACGAAACGGATACGGCGCTGCTGCGCATACAGGCGCTCGAAAGCGCGCTGGCCGCGGGCGGAGCGAACCTTGAGCGGCCTTCGCTGGCCCTCATCGAAGCCCACCTGGCGGCGCTCGCCGAACGCGGAGCCGCCGACGCGGCGGCCATCATGGGCATGGCCCGCTATTTCTCCGTGGCGCGCGAAGAGGCCATCGCGATTAGGCTCCTAGCCTATCTACTGCCCATAGGGGTACTCCCCGCCATGGCGGGGAGGCTTGAGGCTCTGGAGGGGCATACGGCGCGGGAGCGGGTAATGGGGGGCATCGCGCTGCCGCCCGTAGGCGCGGCGCCCGAGGCTTACCCCGCCGCCACGGCCGCCTTCACGAGGGCCCTCGAACTGGAACTGGGCAGGGAGAAGGCGGAGCGCGTGCTCTGCTGGAACGTGCACGGGCTGGCAGCGGAGTCATTCGCCCCCGAACGGGAACGCTACCTTGCCTTGGGCTCGGTGGACGCCTGGCTTAAGGACTTTCACGAGCGGCAGGTGGAAACGCTCGCCAAGCACGCCAAAGACCATACGCTCTGGTTCGAGCAGAAAATCACCGATCGCGTCGTGGACTTCGTGCGGGAACGGCCGGAAATACTCGGGGGCGTGCGCGAGGGCGGGACCATTTACGCTACCAAGATACCCTATGATCCAGACCGCTACATCGCGGCGACGGACCCGCTGGAGCGCAGGCGCCTCGCCTGCCACTGCCCGCTGGCGGCATCCTCCATAAGGGCCGAAGGCGCAGGCGTTTCGCCTCTGTGGTGCTCCTGCTCGGCAGGCTACGAGAAATTCCTCTTCGACGTGGTTTTCGCTGAGGACTGCGCGACGAGGGTGCTTCAGTCCGTGCTGGCGGGAGACGAACTCTGCCGCTTCGCCATAGAACTGCCGGCCTAGGCCGGCCTTCGCGCCTATGCCGATGGAGTATGGCAAGGCTATCGTGTATGATGGGCTACAAGAATCAGCCATCGCGTTAGGCAGGAGCCGCCCATGAGTACCGCATCGTTTATCGCGCGCAGCGACGACAGGCTGAGCCTGCGTATTCCAGCCTCTTCGTGGAAGGCCTCGGGGCGGCGGGCTGCCGCGGCAATGGCTGAAAAAGGCGCCATCGTAATGAGAGGCGCCGTACGCGATTGGGCCGTGGGCGACATGCGGGAGGAAGGGTCCTGGGTGCTCGCATCCGGCCCGGCCTTCCAAGGGCTCAGCCTCGAGGAGGCGCTGGCCTCGGGCTATGGCAAACCGGAAGCCCTTAAGCTCCTCGCCTCCCTGGCTTCCGCGCTGCGGCTACTGTCCGGCCTGGGCCGCCTGCCCGAGCGCATCTACGAAGAGGGCATACTCTTCGCGCCCGATGGCGGATTGCTTATACTGCCTATGGGGCTTAGCGCAAGCGCCTGCTCCGCCCGCAATCCCGACGCGTTCCTGGCCTTCGGCGGCGGCCCTGAATCCGGGGCAAGCGCCCTTATGGCCGCCATGCTGCGGCGCGTATGCGCTCAGGGCAAAGAAGAAGCGCCTCCGGGCATCGCCCTCGCCCTCCTGGAACCCTCGCTGGACCACGGACTCGCGGCTCTCGCCGACCGCGGCGGCAAAGGCGCGGCGGCGAGCATAGACGAGTACTGCGCCGCCTTCGAGGCCGCTCAAGCGCGCGGCTTCTTCCATAGCCTAAGCGAAGCGGAGGCGAGCGCCACGGCGTTAAAACTTCAATCCGCCCTCGTCGCGCTTAAAAAAAAGGAGACCCGCTCCCGCTTCTTCAAGCGTCGCGGGGGGCTCCTGACCGGCATAGCCATAGGCATGGCCGCGATCCTCGCCCTAGGCCTCCTCTCGCTTTCATCGCCCGGCCCGGACTACTCCGGGCTCGACGCCCCGGAACTGGTAGCGGCGTATTACGGCGCCCTGGACGGCCTGGATATGATGGGCCTGGAAGCCTGCGTATCGGGCTCGGCCGGGAAGGACGATCGGAACTTCGTGGCAAACCTCACCGTGATACGGAAGATGCGCCAGGCCTATGGCGATGCCGATCTCTTCGTCAACGCCAAGGACTGGCTGAGCCGGGGCTCTCCTCCCCTCGGCGAAGGAGCGGTGGTGTACGGCATAAGCGGGCTGGCTATACGGGAAGCGCCCGGCGGCACGGCGACGGAGAGCGCCGCCGAGCCCGACGAACGCGGTTTCGAAGCCCGCTACGCCATTTGGTCGAGCTATGGCGCCGACGAAGGCTACCGGGTTGCGCAGAATGAGCGCATAGATACGCTGAGCCTGCGAAGGGGCAGGCGGGGCTGGAAGATAGTACGCATCGAAAGGATAAGCCCATGAGAATAGCCGTAATCCTGGCGCCCGCTTCCGCGGGCAGTGGCCTGAAGAACTACGCCGAGGCTATGGTAGAAGGCATGTCGTCCATGGGGCACCACGTGGACCTCTTCGACGCCATGAGGGACGATGGCCAGCGCTTAGCCGCCTACGACTACCTGGCGCTCCTATCCGAGCCTGAGTCGGCCTTCAAGAGCGCCCTGCCCTCTTCCGCCTCCAAGGCCCTCGCGGCGCCCAGCTCGCTCATAGGCAAAAGGGGCGCCGCCTTCGTGCGAAAGTCCGGTTTCGTATCGGCCCGAGCCCTCGTGAAGCTCATGCGGCTCATGGAGGCGCAGGGCATGCGCGTCAATTGGTCGGAGCTCGTCGCCTCGCCGCAGGACGCGCTGCGCCTATCGAAGGGCATAGGCGCGTAAGGAAGGCCTAGGCCTCCGGCTGTATGACGTGGAAGAGGCCTATGTGCTTTTTATCCAGGATAACGTTATGCGCCTTGAGGCGTATGGAATTGAGCCGTATGAAGCCCCGTGAATCGGTCTGGTCGAAGCCGCCCTCGACGTCCATGCTGCCCAGTTCCCGGTTATAGAGCGAGCTCGGCGATTCGCGGGCCACGGCCAGCACGTTGCCCTTATAGAGGGAAAGCGTCACCTTGCCGTCTATGGCCTCCTGGGATTGATTGAAGGCCGCCATGAGAAAGTCCATTTCCGGGGCGAACCAGAATCCGTTGTACAGGAACTCCGAGAACTTGGGCTCGAGCATCTGCTTGAGGTGCATAACCTCCTTATCCATGGCTATGCCCTCGATATCCCTGTGGGCTGCCCAGAGTATGGTAGCACCGGGACTCTCGTAAATGCCGCGGGACTTTATGCCCACGAAGCGGTTCTCCACCATATCGATGCGGCCTATGCCGTTGTCGCGCCCGAGCTCGTTAAGGTACTCGAACATGGCCAGCGCGCCGACCACGCTCTTCTTGGAGCCGAGCTCGCTCACGCGCACGGGCAGGCCGTCTTTGAATTCTATCTGTATGAAGCTTTCCGCGTCCGGCGCGTTCTTTGGCGATACCGTGCGGGAATAGATATCCTCCGTGGCGGCCCGCGCCGGATCCTCGAGTATGCCTGCCTCATGGCTTATATGCATGAGGTTTTCATCCTCGCTGTAAGGCTTGCCCAGGGTGGCGCTTACGGGTATGCCCTGCTCTTCCGCATAATTGAGCATATCGGTGCGTCCCTTGAATCGCGCGAGGAAGTCCGCGTCCTTCCACGGCGCTATCACTTTAATGCGGGGATCCAGGGCGGCGTAGGTAAGCTCGAAGCGCACCTGGTCATTGCCCTTGCCCGTGGCGCCGTGGGCCACGAAGGCCGCGCCTTCTTCCCTGGCTATGCGTATCTGGTGCTTCGCGATGAGCGGCCGGGCCAGCGAGGTGCCCAGGAGGTAACGCCCCTCGTAGAGCGCGTTGGCCTTGAGGGCCTGGAATATGTAGCCGCTCACGAATTCCTCGCGGAGGTCTTCCAGGTACACCTTATGCGCGCCGAGCTTAAGGGCCTTTTGCCTGGCCTTCTCGAAGTCCTCCTGCTGGCCCACGTTGGCCATGAAGCATACGACCTCATAGCCTTTATTGAGCAGCCATTTCAGGATAACCGAAGTATCGAGGCCGCCTGAATACGCAAGCACTACTTTTTCGCCCATGGTACCTTCCTTCTCCTACATTCGTCAGCTTGTTTCTATGCGTAAGAATACGGGAGAAGGACGCGGCGCGTCAAGAACGCAGAAGCCCAGGCAGCCCGGCGCTTGCCCTGGAAGCCGTTTGGCGTTAAGCTCTTCCTCCATGCAGGATAACAGCGAAGAGCGGCTGATAGCCGCGATGCCCGATGGAGGCGCGAACCCTTCCGTAGACGCCGGCGCGCCAGGGCCGCTCACGGCGGCCACGGTGCGGGAGCTTTGGTCCAAGACCTACAATACCCAGGGAAAGCCCGACTGGTCCCACACCTACCCCTACTACCATCCCGACATAGTGTTTCAGGATTCCATACAGCGCCTAGAGGGCATAGTTGACTTTAAGGCGCTTTGCGAAAGGCTTACCGAGCGCTGTAAGGAACTGCGCATGGATATCCACGCCACGGCTCAAGACGGGAAGACCATATTCATGCAGTGGACCATGACCATGATGTTCGATAAATTCCCCAGCACGCCCGTATACGGCTCCACCGTGCTCACCCTCCATGAGGACGGCAGGATAATAAGCCAGAGGGATTATTACGACCTATGGGGAGACATTTTCAACGGTATACCCTGGTTCAAGAAGCCGTACAGGAAATTCATGTACAAGCGCTTCGGCTAGTAGCGCAGGGGCGCCTCATTCGCCCACGACGTGGTCAAGGGCGAGGAAATGCCCGAAACGCTCCTTTTTGGTCTCAAGGTATTTTCGGTCGTGCTCATGGGTGGGCAATTCGTGCTGCACGCGTTCGCTGACGCGTATGCCTTCCCCTTCCAGCGCGGCGATCTTCTCCGGGTTATTGGTCATGAGCCGTACGCTCCGCACCCCGAGCTTCTTGAGCATAGCCGCCGGCACGCGGTATTCCCGCTCGTCGGCCTTAAAGCCGAGGGCAATATTGGCGTCGTAGGTATCATAGCCCTTGTCCTGTAGCGCGTAGGCCCGCAGCTTGTTCACCAAGCCTATGCCGCGCCCCTCTTCCTGATGGTAGAGCACTATGCCCCTGCCCTCTTTTTCTATGCGCATGAGCGCGTGGCGCAGCTGGGGGCCGCAATCGCAGCGCATGCTGCCCAAGGAATCGCCGGTGAGGCAGGCGGAATGTATGCGCGTAAGGACGTTTTCGCCGTCTCCGAGCTCGCCTTTGAGTATGACGATATGGTCCTTGCCATCGATATTGTTAACGAAGCCTATGATGCGGAAATCCCCGTATTCTGAGGGAAAATCCGACACTGACGCTATCATCACGCAGATATCGCGGTCGCAATGCCCGCAATCCGGCAGTTGCGGACAGGCGCGCAGCTCTTCCAGGTCATGGGCAATGATTTCTTCTACGCTCGGTATGATCAAGGCTAGGCCTCCATGCTTCAGTTACGATCGAGTGACTCAAGCAAGATACTACCGGGCGCGAAGCTAAGGCAATCGAGCCTGGCTTAAGCGCCGGCACGGAGGATGCTCCCGGGCTAGCGGCGCAGTACCAGGCCGGTAAGGCGGCGATGGAGCAGCCCCAGCAGAGGCATGAGCGCCAGGGCCGCCGCAAGCCCGCCGATGATGTCGACGGCCCAATGCGCCCGTATGTATACCGCGGAAAGGCTTATTAAAATCAAGAGGAGCGCGTAGAGGGGCAGCAGCGGCCTGGCCGTCTTGGCTACGAAGAAACAGAGCATGAGCGCGCCCGCCGCATGGCTGGAGGGGAAGGCGGCTCCCGATAGCACGCAGCCTTCGAGCACGCCGCGCATAAAACCGGTTATAGGACCGCCTATGAAATCGCCATAGCCCGCGCTTAGCAGTTCGGGCACCCAATACTTTGGCCCCTGCACGCGGAAGAACACATAGAAGCTGAAGACGATAAGCATGTATGCCGACAGAAACGATATCTCGCGCTCGGCTTCCCGTTCGTCGCCGCGCAGCCAGGGTATCCAGGGGGTAATGCCCAGCAGGACGTAATAGGAGAAATACGAACCGAACATGAGCTCGTTCCACCAGGGCACGGCCTTGAGCGCGGCCGAAAACTCGATGGCAGGCTGCATGCCGAACACTGCCAAGTCCAGGGCGGCGAAAAATCCGTCATAGGAGCGCCCGCCGAGCGCTAAGGCGGACAGCTTAATGGATTCCATGAAGAGTAAGCCAAAAAGGGCCTGCGGATAGAAGGCCCGCACGAAGCGTATAGGCCAGGGCGCTTTAGCGTAATCGCGCGGGGCAAGCACGAGCACCACAATGGCCATGGCAGCGAAGGCGAGGCCGACGAGGAAGCCGCGCGGCACAAGGTGGCCGCCTAGCGTAAGCCCATACGGGGAAAAACCGCTTACGGCGCTATCCCATGCGGGAGGCTCGCGTCCGGCGGCGGCCTGCGAGTTGGGCCACAAAAAGGAAAAAATCGCAAATATGCTGAGTATCAGCGCGATAATCACGTCATAGGGTCTATAGCCGGAGCCATACAGCCGCTCTATTTTGGAATCGCTCATCATTGGGCGCTAGATTATGCCGGCTCCGCGGTGATGTCAAGCGCTTAGCCCTCAGACGGGAATAGGAAAAATCCGGCGTTCACGCTATGATGCGGACCGGGCCTTTACATACATATAGCGTAGCGACAGGAGAGTCCTTCCGCCATGAGAATAGACGCACTAGTAGTGAACGCCCTCATACGGGGCATATTCCGCCTGCTCTGCAGGATGGACGTGAGCGCCATGGAAGCCCTTCCTCGCAAGGGGCCTGCCCTGCTCGTTATGAACCACATAAGCTTCCTGGAAGCCCCCCTCGTAGCCACCTTCGCCGCCTCTCCCTCCCTGGCGGCCCTCAGCAAGAAGGAAAACCTGAGCAGCCCCCTGTACTGGTATTTCGCCAAGATATGGAACGCCATACCCATAGACCGGGCCGGGGTGGATACCGAATCCTTTACGCGCTGCCTTGACTGGATAGACCGGGGAGGCGTGCTCGGCCTGGCGCCGGAGGGCACGCGAAGCCGCGACGGCATACTGCAGCGCGGCAAAGCGGGCGTAGCCATGCTCGCCCAGAAGGCAGGCGCGCCTATATGGCCGGTAGCCCACTGGGGAGCGGAGGATTTCGGTCCCATGTTAAAGCGCTTCAAGAGGCCGGCTATCCACGTGAGGGTAGGCGCTCCCTATATGATAGAAGCGCGCGGGAGCATGACCAAAACGGTGCGGCAGGAAATCGCGGACGATATCATGGCCTCCATAGCGGCGCTCATGCCCGCGGCGTATAGGGGTCCTTACGAAGACAGCGCGGATAGGGAGCCCAGGCACCTTAAGCCCTGGCTTCCGGCCGCCTCCGTCCCATGAGCTGAAGCCCTGCGCGCAGTCGAATTTTGACATAATTAATATTTATGTCTAGTATATGTATGAGCATAATGCTATGATTGCCCCGCGTCCGCCCGAGGCCGCAAGGAGTATACCATGGCCACGCTCGATACGCTCACCCTCCCCGCCCTGCTAAGCCACGCCGCCAAGGCTTTCGGCGGCCAGACCGCCCTTTCCCGGGTAAGCGAAGGCGGCTTAAGCCCCGCGTACGAATTCGGCGCGCTCCTGAGCGAAGCTCGGCGTTTCGCTCGCCTGCTCATAAGCCTCAAGGCGAAACCCGGCGATCGCGTCATGCTGCTCTGCGAGAATCGCCCTGAATGGGTAAGCGCGTATTTCGGCATAGCCTTGGCGGGCGCGGTAGCGGTGCCCGTGCTGGTGGATTTTCTTCCCGAACAGATAGCCAACGTAGCCGAGCACGCCGGGCTGCGTATCGCCTGCGTAAGCGAAAAGACCTTAGGCAAGCTGGGCAAGCTCGACGCCGGCATAAGCCGCGTCCTCGTGGACAGCATGGACGAGTCCGGCATAGAGCTAATCGAGAAGGGCGCCAGGATACATAAAGCCATAGCGGATAGCCAGGCTAGCCTTCCCGGCGACGCTAGCGCCGCCGAGGATCTCGCCTGCGTGCTCTACACCTCGGGCACCTCGGGCAACTCAAAAGGCGTCATGCTCACCCACGGCAATATCGTGGCCAATGTCATAGCCACGGGCCAGGTTTTTCCGCTCCGCGCCGACGACCGGGTATTATCGGTCATGCCCCTGGCGCATACCCTGGAGAGCACGATGGGCTTACTGACCCCGCTCTATCAGGGCTGCAACGTTTTTTACCTGGACAAGCCCCCCACCGCTCCCGTGCTAGCCGCGGCCCTGCTCGCGGTGAAGCCCACGGTCATGGTCATCGTGCCCCTCATCATAGAAAAGCTGTACCGCGCTAAAGTCGAGCCGAAGCTGCGCGCCCATCCCCTCTACCGCTTCGCCCCTACGAAGGCGCTTGCCGTGCGCGCGGCGGGCAAGAAACTCGCCGCCGCCTTCGGAGGCTCCCTGCGCTTCCTGGGCATAGGCGGGGCGGCCCTCGCCCGGGACGTTGAGGCCTTTCTCCTGGGAGCGCGCTTCCCCTACGCCATTGGCTACGGGCTTACCGAGACGGCCCCGCTCGTGGCCGCGGCGGTGCCGGGCAAGACCCGCCTGGGCTCCACGGGCCGGCCCCTCGAAGG
>JBGSKZ010000045.1:0-1080 GCA_041741035.1 Treponematales bacterium | reverse complement strand
GCGTGGGAACTCGGCTGCCTCTTCGCCGAGCGGGCCAGGCGCGACGCTTTGGCCATCGCCGTCGATATAGCCACGAAGGATCGCGTGCTCTTCCATCATAGCCGCGCGGGCGCGAGCCCGGACAACGCGGCCTGGATACGGCGCAAAAAGCGCACGGTGAACCGCTTTGGCCACAGCTCCTTTTATATAGGCAAGAAGCTGGAGAGCCTGGGGCTTACGCTGGCGCAGAAATACTACGTATCGGAGCGGGATTACGCGGCCCACGGCGGCTGCTTTCCCATAATAGTCGACGGCGTGGGGCCAATCGGCACCGTCACCGTGTCGGGCCTTCCGCAGGAGGAGGACCATGCGCTGGTCGTCGAAATATTAGGCGCCTATCTGGCCGGCGCGAGGAGCGGGTCATGAGCCTCAATCCGGTTATAGCCATGCTGGGAAGGCGCCTGCGCCTGGCGGTCATAGGCGGGGGCGAAGGATCCTTCATAGGACCCATGCACCGCCTGGCCGCGCGCTTCGACGACCGTTACGAGCTCGTAGCGGGGGTCATGTCCTCTAAGCTGGAAAAAGCCCTGGCCTACGGCCGCGACATGGGCTTCGCCCCCGACAGGCTCTACGCTACGGTGGCCGAGCTTATCGCCGGCGAGCGGGCGCGCGCCGACGGCGTGGACGTCGTGTCCATCATGACGCCCAACGACGGCCACTATCCCTACGCCATGGCGGCCCTGGAGGCCGGCTTTGACGTCATATGCGACAAGCCCATGACCAATACCCTCGAGGAGGCGGAGGCGCTGCACCGCGCGGTGCTCGAGGCCAAGCTGGTGTTCTGCCTTACGCACAATTACACGGGCTACCCCATGGTGCGGCAGGCCAAGGCCATGGTGGAGGCTGGCATGCTCGGCGAGCTGCGGCTCCTGCAGGTGGAGTACGTGCAGGGCGGCCGGGCGGGCGACGGCTCATCGGGCTCTGCCCAAGGCGGGTCGGCAGGGCTTCGCCTAATGGCGCGCCTAATGGCGCGCCCAAGGCAGCGCCCATAGACTTCACTAAGCCTCGCATGTGGAAGTACGATCCGACGCGCTCGGGGCC
>JBGSKZ010000044.1:0-5954 GCA_041741035.1 Treponematales bacterium | reverse complement strand
ATCGGCTCGGGCCCGGCGGGGCTCACCGCAGCGTGGCAGCTGGCCCGCATCGGCTACCGGGTCACGGTGTTCGAGGCTGCCGCGCGTCCCGGTGGTTTCCTGCGCCATGCGATTCCCGCCTACCGGCTGCCCCACCATGTCGTCGAGCAGGACATCTCCAACCTGACCGCCCTGGGCGTCGAGATTCGGACCAACCATCCGGTGCGCGACCTCGAGGCGCTCAAGGACGAGGGCTATGACGCTGTCCTCGTCGCCACCGGTACGCCACGCTCGATGGCGCTGGGCGTACCGGGAGAGGACGCCGACGGCGTGCACACCGGCCTCACCTTCCTGCGCAAGGTCAGTCTCGACGAGTTGCCCGACATGACCGGCTCCACGGTCGTCGTCGTGGGGGGCGGCAACGTCGCGATGGACGCAGCGCGCACGGCCCTGCGCCACGGCGCTGCCGTGGACATACTCTACCGCCGCCGCGAAGAGGACATGCCCGCCGACGCCGACGAAATACGCGAGGCCAAGGCCGAAGGAGCCCGCCTCATCGAAAAAGCCATACCCGTGGAAGTGAAGGACGCCCCGGGAGCCATGGCGGGCAAGGCAGCCCTCTTCGTGTGGAACGAGGCGCGGATGGTGCAGAAGGAAGAGGGCAAGCGCCCCGTGCCCGAGGCCATACCCGGAGCGCTCCGCGAAGAGCTCTACGACAGCATCATAGCCCCCATAGGCCAGGGCCCCGACCTCTCCTACGTAGCGGAGGACGACGGCCTGCCCATGAAGCGCTTCAAGCCCCTCGTGGACGCGCGGGGCATGGCCAGCCCCGGCTCCAGCGGCGCGGCCAAAGGCGCGGCTGCCAAAAGCGCAGCGATATTCGCCGGCGGCGACCTCGTCAACGAGCGCAAGGACGCCATAACCGCCATAGCGGACGGCCATAAGGCCGCCCTCGGCATAGACCGCCTCTTCAGCGGCAAAGGAGCCTGACATGGACGCAACAAGCTTCGCGGAAGCCCTCGATTTCGCCATAGGCAGGGAAAAAGCCGCCGTGGACTTCTATCGTGAGCTTGCCGCCTTGGCAAGCTTCGCCGTGCAGCGCTCCACCCTTACGGAGTTCATGGCCATGGAGGAAGGCCACGTGGCCATGCTCAGCGCTATGAAGGCGCGCGGGGGCCTGGAGCTATCCTCCGCCATAGCCGTGGACCTCGGGCTGGCCAAGGCCCTCGCGGCCGACGAAAAACCCGCCGCGGGCATGAGCTTCCAGGACATACTCGTGGCGGCCGTCAAGAAGGAAGAGCGCTCGGGCGAGCTCTACGAAAGCCTGGCCGCGGCCTCGCTCAATCCCGAGGCCAAGACCGTATTCGAGCGCCTCGTGGCGGAAGAAAGCCGGCACAAGCGCTATTTCGAGGAACTCTACGAGACTCATATAGCCCGGGACAATTAACAACGGGCGTAGAACCAGAGCGTAAAAAAAAACCGCCGCCTAGCTAAGCGCTTGGCGGCGGGGATCGTAGAGAGCATAGCCGTTCATAGTTAAGGGCAGGACCTCTCCCGTAGGCGCGGCTACGAACGAGCGTAAGGGCCTACCGTGGAACAGCTCCTGTACCGCGCCGAAAGATAGCCTTTCAGGCCTTATACGTTCCGAACGTTTTGCCTCTATAAGCGTAACGCCGTCAGGACTATCAAGGACAAAATCTATTTCCGTTCCGGCGTGGTCCCTATAGAAGAAGAAATCCCGCCCCGGAATAGCGCCCTTGGTCTTAATAAGCTCGCTAGCTACGTAGTTCTCCCATACCGCCCCCGAATATGCGCTCGCTCGCAGCTGCCCTAGGGTCAATATGCCGAGCAATGCGCAGAGCAAGCCCGTATCCGCAAAATACAGTTTAGGCGTCTTAATGAAGCGCTTTGCAATGTTCGTGAAGTAGGGCGGAAGGACGTATGCCAGGCCGGATATCTCCAGCGCCGCTATCCAGCTCTTTATCGTATTATTAGAAACCCCGGAAGCCAGTCCCAGATCGGCGTAGTTGAGCAGATCCCCGGCACGTGCGGCGAGTATAGCCAAAAAGCGCCTAAAATCAACGAGACTTCTGACATTCACGATATCCTTGAGATCGCGCTCTATATAGGTCCGCATATAATCTTCAAACCATGCGCCTGCGTCGATATCATCGTTCTTCCACAGCTCTGGATAGCCCCCGCGCAAGAGCGCAAGGTCCTCGTCGCCTTTAGCCGGCAAGCCCGCCGAACGCAACTCCTGGGAGGATAGGGTTTCAAGGTGGAAAATCGCTATGCGGCCGGCAAGGCTCTCGCTTACGCCTTTCATAAGCTCAAAGCGTTGGCTTCCGGTAAGGAGCCAGCGCCCAAGCTTATCTCTGTCTGCGTCTATCTCCTCCTTGAGCGCGCGCAGAAGAACCGGCACATACTGGACCTCATCCAGAATCACCTGGCCATCGAAGCGCTTTAAAAACGCGCGGGGCGATTCCTCAGCAGCCGCGGCAAGAAGAATATTGTCGAAGGTGACATACTGCGCGTCGGGGAAAGCCGACTTTAGCAGCGTCGTCTTGCCCACTTGGCGCGCCCCTGTGAGGATGATACTTGGCCGGGTACTTGCCGCCTCTTTAATTCGTGATGAAAGCGATCTTTCGATAATCATACTTCAGATATTATGCAATTGTATTTCACATTGTCAAGATAAACTCTACGAACTTTGAGGAAGCGACTAAGCGAGCTATACTAAACGGCATGCCTAGACCCGCCGTCATAGTACTTAGCTGCCTCGGCGCTCTCGCAAGCCTCTCCTGCGCCGGCGGCCCCTCGCGCGCGGCAGGCGATGGTAGCGTTATCGGCCAAGCCGCCATGCCCGAGAGCGAAGCCTTTATCCCCTCCCCGCTGAGCGCCGCGCAGAAGAGTATCGTGGACGGCGGCTCCGGCCTCGTGGGCAAGACCAGCCTCGTCGTGAACGGCAAGACCTACCCCAACGACTGCACCGGCCTCGTGCGCGCCGCCTACGCCTTCGCCGGAATAGACTTGGCCTTCCGCTTCGGTTCCTACGCCGGCAACGGCGTGCGCCGTCTCCACGAAACGCTACTCGACGAGGGCCTGCTCTACGCCACGCGCTATCCCGCGCCCGGCGACATCGTATTCTGGGACGATACCTACGACGCCAACGGCAACCGCAAGGCCGACGACGAGTTCACCCATGTGGGAGTCGTCATAGCCGTCGAGCCCGACGGCGCGGCCCTGTACCTGCACTACCACTACCGCTTAGGCCCGGTCATCGAGCGCATGAACCTCGTAACACCGGACGACGAGACCCTCATAGACGGCAAGCCCGCCAACGCCGCGCTACGCATGCGCAACTCTCCGCCAGGCCCGGGCAGCAACGCCGCCCAGCTCTTCAGGATCTTAGGCAAAGGGTATGAACTGAAAGCGCCCATGTAGTCGGGTTTGACTATATTGATCGATAACGCTATCATCTTACCAGGGGGCCATCGATGAATACCGTAACCGTATCCAGTAAATTCCAAGTAGTCATACCCAAGGAAATCCGGGATACGATAGGGCTGCAGCCGGGCACCTTGCTTGAAATACTGACCTACGGCTCTAGGATAGAACTCGTACCCATCGTGCCCATGCAGCGGCTCAAGGGCATATTCCCGGGCCTGGACACCGCGCTAGTTAGGGAACATGAGCGCTTATGAACATAGTCGACTCATCCTGTTGGCTGGAATACTTCGCCGGTAGCGAAACGGGCGACCAGGTTGCGCCTACCATCGAAGACCTTAATGCCCTGATCGTGCCCAGCATTACGCTGTATGAAGTCTTTAGGAAACTCCTGCAGGAACTCGATGAAGACAAAGCCCTTTTCGCGCTTGCCCATATGAAACAAGGCAGGGTGATAGATCTTGACGCCGCACTAGCCCTCTACGCCGCGCAGCTAGGAAGGGAACATAAGCTTCCGCTGGCCGACAGCATAATCTTCGCCACCGCCTTGAGACACGAAGCTACGCTCTACACTCAGGATAGGCATTTTATGGGGCTTAAGCAGGTACGATACTTCGAGAAAAAACCATCATAGGCCTTACTCGTCTATGAGCAGGCCCTTCTGGCGGGTATCGATATTGTTGAGCAAGCCCATGAGCTTGTCTTTTTCCATAAGGTCGATGAGCCTAGCTTCCACGAACTTCTTGGACTCGTCGGAGAACACGCCGGCCGTCACGCAGTAGCCCTTGCCAGCCTTCAAGTCCTTGATGCGCGCATGGAAATCGCGCAGCGTAAGCTCGCCGGTGGTGCCGGTGGAGCGTATCATGCGGAACAGCACCACGTCGGACCAGCGGGTGGTTTCCACCTCGGCCAGGATATCGGCCCAATCGTTCTTCTGCACGGATATGTCGGTGATCTTTACCTTGGCCTTGGGAAAGAAGGAAAGCGTTATCTTGCGGCACAGGGTTATGAAGTCGCTGGTGGCGGACATAAGGTAGGTCTGCAGGTTGCGGTTGGAGTTGAGTTCCTTATAGCGCGACAGCTGCGCTGGCACGTCCTTGTAGTTGGGGTATATCTGGTTTATCTCGGTTAACAGGTTCACCGCCTTGGCTAATTCCTGCTCTTTCAAGTAGGCGGCAGCCAGGCGGTACTTGATCTCCACCAGCACCTCGACCTTTATGTCGGGATGCCGTAAGCCTATCTCGAAGTCCATGACAGCTTTCTGGAACTGCCGCTGGTTCAGGTGTATGGTGCCGGCGAAGAGCGCCGCGCTGGGGCCTAGCGCCGGATCAGTGCGGAGATGGCTGAATATGCGTATGGCCTGGTCCGGCTGCCCCAGCTCGAACTGGCTCTCGCCCATGGCGAAGAGGCTTTCCTTGTCCTCGGGCTGCAGATCCACGGCGCGCTTGAGCACTCCCAGGGCTTCCTTGTAATTCTTAGTCTTGAAGAGCGCGTGCCCCAGGTAGCGCAGCGTGAAGGCATGCTCCGTATTGAGGCGATTGGCCTGCCTAAGATAGATGATAGCCTTTTCGTACTGCCTGCGCTGGAACTCCAGGTAACCCAGGTTGTAGCAGGTCTCGAAATCGTCCTGCTTTACCGCATGGGCCACGACGAGGCCCTTGTACGCCTCATCGAAACGGCTGAGCTTGAGGGCCGACAGGCCGTAGCGACGGTTTATGGCGAACTCGTCTATATCGGGATTGCCCGCGGCCACTTCCATGAGGGTCTCATAGGTCTTGAAGGCCTTCTCCCAAGCCTGCTCGGTAAAATACACTTCGCCCAAGGCCTCAAGGGCCTCGATATCCTTGGGATTCTGGGCCAGCCGGCGGTTGGCGTCCTTGAGCACCTGCGCGTGATCCTTGGCCTTGAATTTCTTGGCCTTCTTAGCGCCGCCCTTGCCCTTGGACAGGACGATGCCGCCCATAAGGACCACAAGACTGAGGAATATAACGACGATAGCTACGATCATGAGGTCGCCCATAACCGTAAGTATTGGCGGAGCCCCACGCCGTTGTCAAGGAAAGCAAAAAAAAGCCCGCCGTCCGCGCGAGGCGGAAAGCGGGCTTTTGAGCTACCCGGGCCGGCCTAAAAAGGCGCGGCCAAGGCCGTCGGATTACCAGCGGTTGCCGAAATCGCGGCGGGGAGGGCGCTCGTTGGCTTCGTTGACGCGGAGGCTGCGGCCATCGAGCTCGCGGCCGTTGAGGCCGGAGATCGCTGCCATGGCGGCGTCGTCGGAAGACATTTCAACGAAACCGAAGCCCTTGGAGCGGCCGGAGTCGCGGTCGATTACGATGTTCACGGAGGCGACATCGCCGTACTGGCCGAAAGCGGCGCGGAGGCCGTCTTCGGAGGTGCCGTAGCTGAGGTTGCCGACGTAGAGTTTCTTAGCCATAAAAAGGTCCTTTTCCCGGATCATTGCCGGGGAGTGAGATAGTCGTGGAACGGATTCGGAAAAGGAGGCCAGAGAAATTGCTACGCGGAGATGCGAG
>JBGSKZ010000043.1:0-27940 GCA_041741035.1 Treponematales bacterium | reverse complement strand
CTCGGCGGCGGCAAGGCGGGAGGCGGCCGAGGAAGCCTCGCTGTCCACCGACAGGAGCGCCTTGCCCGCCCAGGCTATGGCCCAGGCCCCCGTAGGCGCGGTTAGCACTATGCTCATGACGGCCACCGCCAATATGGTCTCGCCGGGTCCGGTGGGCATGCCCTTGGACGCCATGACCGCCAGGGGCGCCGAGCCTATCGCCGCCTGCACGGTGGCCTTGGGCAGGTAGGCGATGACCACGAAGAGCCGCTCCTTCCAATTCAAGGGCGAGCCTAGGGTACAGAGCCAGCTGCCGACCGAGCGGGCGCCTAAGGCTATGAGTATGAGCGCGGCGCCCTTAAAGCCCGCGTCCAGGGCGGCTTGGAACTTCAGCTGGGCGCCCACCAGGGCGAAGAGTATGATCTCGGCGAACACCCATATCTTGCCCAGCTTGGCCGACAACTCGTGGGCCATGCGCTCGCGCTTCTCCAGTATGATGAAGCCTATGGCCATGACGGCCAGCAGGGCGGCGAAAGGCAGGTCGCGCGCTTCCAGGAAAGCGCCGAGCTGCACCAGTAGGATGGATACGCCGAGCACGGCCAGGGCGCGCTTGGTGGCGCGCGGATTATAGCGGTCGAAGAGGCGGTAGAGCAGGGCTCCTATGGCCAGTCCCGCCAGTATGCCGGCCGCGATAGCTATGGGTATGCCGGCCGCCTTCCATAGCAGATTCACTTGGCCGCCCGAATAGATGCCCACCAGCGCGCTATACGCCACGATGACCGTGACGTCGTCTATGCTCGCCGCGGCCAGCACCATCGTCGGTATGCCCTTGGCCGTGCCGCGCCGCTCCTGGATGAACTTCACCATCATGGGCACCACCACCGCCGGCGATACCGCGCCCAGTACGCAGCCTAAGATAGCGGACTCCATGACGGACAAGCCCAGCAGGGACGGCCCGAGCGCCGTTACCGTGAGCGCTTCGAAGGCCGCGGGTATGAAGGATAAGAGAAGGGCCTGGGTTCCTACCTTGTTGAGGCTCTCCCGCGACAGCTCGAAGCCCGCGCGGAGGAGTATGACGATGAGGGCTATCATGCGCAGCTCCGCGCCCACGGCCATAAGGGCAGGGTCGATGAGGCTCAGAGCCGCGGGCCCGAGCAGGGCTCCCGCGATGAGCATGCCTATGAGCCCGGGCACGCGCAGGCGCTTGAAGGCCCAATCGGCCAGGAGGCACAGTATGATAATTTCAGCGAGGCTTATAGCCATGGAGGCTCCCGCGCAGACTATATACCCGTCAAAAGAGCGGGGTCAATGGGAGGCGCAGGCTGAGTTCGTAGGGCCGGGACAACATTACTTCGGAACGGATTCATTTGCGATAATAGACAAATAGGATTATTATTAATATTATGAAGTTTGAAGAACTCTATGCCCGATTCCATGCGCAGCCGTGGTTTGACCTAGCTTCGGTAAAAGTCTTGTTTTCTACCGAATCAGAGGCCAGCATGCGCACCGCCTTATATCGCCTGGCTCGAGAAGGAAAAATCTTGGCCCTGCGCCGGGGGCTCTACTGCTTCAAAGCTCCCTACGCGCATCAAGCCGTATCGGGGCCGGCCTTGGCCAACGCCTTGTACCGGCCTTCTTACCTCACGGAGCGCTGGGCCTTGTCCTGGTATGGGATAATCCCCGAGAAAGCGCGCATGTATACCAGCGTTAGCCCCAAGCCCACGAAAAGCTTTAACAACGAGCTAGGAGAGTTCCGCTACCGCAGCATTAAGCAAGCGCTTTTTGGAGGCTATACGGGCGCGACTATACTGGGCAACGAGGTTCAACTGGCCTGCCCGGAAAAAGCCCTGCTGGACCTGTGGTACTTAGAACCAGGCGATTGGACGCTTGAACGGCTGGCTTCTTGGCGTATATCGCCTGGACTGATCAATACCGCAGCGCTCCGGAGATTGGCCGAGAAGTACATAGGGCAGCGCATGGAACGCGCCGTGAGCGCATGGGCTAACTATATCCAAGCCTACGATGAAGGCGAGGCCATCGAATGATAGAGCAATTGCTTGAGTTGGCGGCAAAGCACGATGACCCGATTGGACGCATGAACGTGGCTAGAGAGTATCTGCAAGCCTCAGCCATGCGTAGCCTGCATGAATCCGAAGCGTTCGCGTGCCTGTCTTTCGTCGGCGGGACGGCCTTGCGTTTCCTCCATGGCTTACGACGCTTTTCTGAAGATCTCGATTTTTCCCTTGAAAGCCCCGCCGCTTATGAACCGAAGCTCTGGCTCGCTAAAATGAAGCGGGATTTTGAGTATGCCGGATTTAAAACCGATATAGCATGGAATGACCGTAAAACTGTACAGACCGCATGGCTACGGGTAGAAGGTTTGCTCAAGGACCTTGGCCTCTCGAGCCTAAAGGGGCAAAAACTGGCTATCAAGCTTGAAATAGACACGCAGCCGCCGCTTGGCGCATGCCTTGAGTCGAGCCTTGTAAACCGCTACCTGTTATTCGCTGTACGACACCACGACCTTCCTTCGCTTATGGCCGGGAAAATCCGCGCTCTCCTTACCCGAGGCTTTACTAAAGGGCGCGACTGGTACGACCTTGTCTGGTATTTGGCTAAAATACCGCCCGTAGAGCCCAATAGCCAGTTCCTGATTAACGCCCTCGCCCAACAGCCTGCCCTGCTGCCTAGCAAGCTGGGCTTTACATGGAAGGCAGCTTTGACGGAGAAGCTTCAATCATTGGATTGGGCGGCGCTTACCGCAGACGTCGAGCCTTTTTTAGAACAGCCCGGCGATATAGCATTGCTTGAGCGTTCCGCTGTAGAGCGACTGCTCCGTTAGCGCACAGTCCCGCCGTGGAAAAACAGCCGGTATACGGGCTTGCCGCCTAAGGAAATCTCCTCGATGCCGCTGTACATGGTCAGCGCGCCTGAGCTTGAGCAGCGGTACGTATACGGCGCGCGCTCGTAAGCGGGGCAGCCGCGATAGGGCTCCTCGGGGTTTACCCGCAGCAGGGCCTCGCGCAGGGTCTCGATGAAACCATCGGGAAGCCCGTCTGCCAGCATGGCGCCATAGTAGTTCATGCTCCACGCGGGCTTGCCGCCCACATACACGAGCTCCTGGCCCGAAAAGTCCCGCTCGCCCGCGTAGCTGTCCACATACTCGTAGAGGCCTTCAGCGTAGCGCAGTTCCACGCAGCCCGGGCGGGGCGACTGTGCAAAGCCGCGTTGGGCGGCGTAGGTGTTGGCCTTGGCCTTGATCAGAAAAGCCCTAAAGCTCTCGTCATACATGCGTCCATCCTTTCCGGCGTCGGCTAAACGACGCAGCGCATTTATATCACGGTTTCCTTATCGAAACCAGAAAATTAACGCTACGTAAATAAGGCCGACATTGCGGGGAGCATCGATACGCGCTACAATCGGCTCGCCCTATCGGAGCTATCATCGATGAAGACGATCCGCGGGGCTCAGGGTACGGTCGAGTCCCGGAGGCCTTGAGCCAATGCCTACGGCGCATTAGAAGGAGAACCATGATCGAGGCAGCGCTAGAGCGCATACTGACGAGGCACGGTATAGCCAATGCAGATGTTTCTCTTATTAAAAGCGCCGATCGCGAACATTTGTTCTTCATAAATGACGAATACGTCCTGCGGATAAGCGAGGGGAATAACGATAGCCACATAGAAAAGTTAAGGCGAATCGAAGGCCTGGCTTCGGTTCAGCGGCTCGTGGCCTATGGCGCGATAGAGTCGGGAACGCTCTATTATTACCTGCTGAGCGCCAAGCTCAAGGGCATCGATCTTATCGATGCCGCATCCTCTATGTCGCTTGCGCAAATGGCGGAGCTAGGCGGCGGCATCGGCGGCTTCTTGGACGCTTTGCACGTGAAGGCTGGCTCGCGCTACGATATAGGCCATTACATTCCTATTATTCCTGGCCATAAAGACAGTTGGGCGCAGGGGCATAGCAAGTATTGGGAATACATGCAAAAGAGCTTAGGCGCTATAGAGCTTAGATCGGAACATAAAGCCATTTTCAATGAAGCCTTCGCCTACCTCTATGCGAGCGCCGGAGCGCTCGACTTCCAACAAGGCCCGGCCCTGTTGCACAATGACCTGCATCCTAAAAATATAATCGTCGACCATGGCGTCTTTTCGGGCGTTATAGACTGGGAGTGCTCCCAATACGGCGAACCCGATTTTGAGCTCTGCCATTTCATCCACTGGTGCGTATATCCGCCGAAGCCGGATATAAACCTAAAGCCATTTTTGTCGGCCTTAATGGCAAAGAGGCCGCGATGCGCCCAGGCGCCTCGGCTCCATGAAAGGCTGACCATATACCAAATCGAGCATGAAATTATGCAGACTATATGGAGTAAGGGAAAGGCGCAGGACGAACGCGCGCCTAAGCTGGTACGGTGGATGAATGGCCAGGTACGAAGCGCGTTCGAATAGGCTTGAGCGTAGTTTTTAAGGGGGAGAGATGAATTTTACCGGGTTTATCCTTATCGGGGCTGGAGCATTTTCCGTCTTTTGCTCGATAAAGGACTATGATTGGTTTATGGAGCATCGAAAGGCAAGACTGCTCGTAAAACTACTCAAACGGAACGGTGCGCGTATATTTTATACCCTACTCGGCGCTGGCCTGATAGTTTTCGGGGGATTAATCGCGGCCGGCGTCATGACCTAATCGCATGCAAGCGCTTTGACCCGACTCGCTCATCGTGCGCGTATGGCCGCGGCATAGCCTGGAGCAAAGCGCGCCGCGCCTGGGTCCTTGGCGCGAACGGCGTTCTTGACGGAATGGTCGAACAAGAGGGAGCCCTGGTAGGCTTCCGACCCCGCTAAGAGGGGGCTATCTTCCAAGGCCCCGCACAGGGGCGATAGCCCGCGGGCGAATTCTTGCATAGCCTGTATGGCGTCTAGGTCCCGCGAGAAGGCGTCCATATCCAGGAAAGAGGGTGCGAATTTGCCGTGGTTTTGGCCATATTCTTAGGCTTTTCGCACGAAGGCTACGGTGCCGTCGCCCATCTAGGGCATTTTCTGGCGTTCTTTGGCATTGAGCGTTTTGAGATGCGGCAAGAGTTTGGAACGGAGGGTGCCGATAGCCGCCTTGATGTCTTCAAGGCCCGCGTCGGGACGAGCGCTTGCCGCCCCCTATCCCCCCCGCACCTTGACCTTCCCCCGCTCCCGGAGGCATATTGTAGGCACAGGCTTTGATGGAGACGAGTAGGCGGAGCGCGGCGTCATGAGAGAGGATCCCCTTGGCTGGAAGGGATCCGGCGACGCACCGACTGAAAACCACTCCGGAGCCGCGTTCGTGAACGCCGCAGGCGCCGCCTTTTGCAGGCGGTGTTTGGCAGGCTAGTAATGGGCGCCGGGTATGGCCCGTCATAGCCGTTTTTCAAGTGCGGCCTCCGCGGCTTTTATACAGCGCGGGCGCCGAAGTAAGGTGGTACCGCGGATTCCGCGCGCTTCCGACGTCGTCGGCAAGCGAAGGGCTTTAAAGGGCCCCTACGGAGTTCGTCCTTACGCATACACGCCGGACGGCCGTCCGCGCGCGGTGGCGTTTGGGCGCGCGCCGCGGGGGCCTTTCCGTTTTTTAGGAGTACCAGAATGGCACATCCCGTAGAAACCGTACGCCATTCCCTGTCGCACGTCATGGCCGAGGCCGTGGTGAAGCTGTACCCGGGCACCAAGGTAGCCATAGGCCCGGCCATAGCCGACGGCTTTTACTATGACTTCCAGCTGCCCTCTCCCCTGCAGAACGAGGACCTCCCGGCCATAGAGAAGGAGATGCGCCGCATCATAGCGGCCAACGCCGCCTTCAAGCGGGTAGAGGTATCCAAGGCCGAGGCGCTCAAGATCTTCGCCGACGAGCCCTTCAAAGTAGAGCTCATAGAGGGCCTCGAAGACGGCAGCATCAGCATATACGAGCAGGGCGCCTTCCGCGACCTCTGCCGCGGCCCCCACGTGGATAGCACCCGCGACCTTAGACCCGACGCCTTCAAGCTGCGTTCCATAGCCGGCGCCTACTGGCGCGGCGACGAGAAGCGGCCCATGCTTACCCGCATATACGCGTACGCTTTTTCGAGCAAGGCGGAGCTCGAGGCCCACCTCAAGATGCTGGAGGAGGCAGAGAAGCGCGACAACCGCAAGCTGGGCAAGGAGCTGGATCTCTTTTCCACCCACGAGGAAGCCGGCCCCGGCCTCATTTACTGGCACCCCAAAGGCGCGCGCTTCCGCGTGGAGCTGGAGAACTGGTGGCGCGACGAGCACTACAAGAACGGCTACGAGCTCCTCTTTACCCCGCACATAGGCAAGAGCTGGCTGTGGGAAACCTCGGGGCACCTGGGCTTCTACAAGGAAGGCATGTACCCGCCCATGGAGATGGACGGCGACAAGTACTACGCCAAGCCCATGAACTGCCCCTTCCATATCCTCATATACAAGAACGGCGTGCACTCCTACCGCGACCTGCCCTTGCGCTGGGGCGAGCTGGGCACCGTGTACCGTTACGAGCGCGCTGGCGCCCTCCATGGCCTCATGCGCGTGCGGGGCTTTACCCAGGACGACGCGCACATCATATGCACCCCCGAGCAGATAGAGGACGAGATAGCCGAGGTGCTGCGCTTCAGCCTGTCCATGTGGAAGACCCTGGGCTTCAGCGATATCAAGGCTTACCTGGCCACCAAGCCCAAGGATTCGGTGGGCGAGCAGGAGCGCTGGGATACCGCGCTGGAAAGCCTGCGCAAGGCGGTGGCCAAGGAAAACCTGCCCTACGAGATGGACGAGGGCGGCGGCGCCTTCTACGGCCCCAAGATAGACCTGAAGATAAAGGATGCCATAGGCCGCGAGTGGCAGATGACCACCATACAGTTCGACTTCAACGAGCCCGAGCGCTTCGACATGAACTACGTGGACGCCGACGGCCAGAAGAAGCGGCCCTACATGGTGCACCGCGCCCTCTTAGGTTCCATAGAGCGCTTCTTCGGCGTGTATATCGAGAGCACCGCGGGGGCCTTTCCCGTGTGGCTGTCGCCCGAGCAGGTGGCCGTCATACCGGTGGGCGCGGACTTCGCCGACTACGCCAAGGCCGTGGCCGCCGAGCTTAAGCGCGAGGGTTTCCGCGCCTCTGCCATGCTCAACGACGACCGCATGAACGCCAAGATACGCAACGCGCAGGGGCAGAAGGTGCCCTATATGCTCGTTGTAGGCGCTAAGGAGCGCGACGAGGGCAGCGTTGCCGTGCGCCTCCGCGACGGCAGGCAGCTGGAACCCATGGCGCTCTCGGCCTTTAAAGAGTATCTGCGCGACAAGATAGCGCAGAAGTCGCTGGAGCTGTAGGAAAGCCCGAACGATGAAGCGTCCGTCCGTGCTGCTGGTAATCATCCTGCTCGCCTTCTCGTCGCTCATGGCGCTAGTCGCCCTGCGCTACGCCATAGCCGGACGCTTCTCCCAGGGTTTTCTATTATGGAATCTCGCGCTAGCCGCGCTGCCCGTGGGCTGGGCGGCCCTGGGCACGTTCATGGCCGCCCGGGCTCCCTCGCGCAAGCGGGCCGTGGCCTGGACGGTGGGCAGCTTCCTAGCCTGGCTGGCCTTCTATCCGAACGCGCCGTATATCTTCACCGACTTTATCCACGTCATACGGCGCGGCAATCTCGGGGCGCCCGCGGTAGCCTGGATGAGCGAGCTTGACCTCTTGTGGTTCGATATCATCTTGAACGCGGCCTTCGCCTTCGTGGGCCACTACCTGGGACTCTTGTCCATGTACATCATGCACCGGCTCTTACGGAGCAGTTTCGGCAAGGCCGCGGGCTGGTCCCTCCTGGCTCCGGCCATACTGTTGTCGGGTTTCGGCATCCATTTGGGCCGCTTCTCCCGCTTCAACTCCTGGGACCTGCTCTTCCAGCCCACGCAAGCAATAAGCGCGGCTTTCCATACCCTCTCGTCGCCCGCCTCGGTACTCTTCTCCCTGGCCTTCTCCTTCTTCATAGCCCTTACCTATCTCATTTTCTACCTGGTAACCCGGGGCGCGCGCAGCTACGACCCGCGGTGAAATAAAAAGGCCGCCCCGCGGGAAGCGCGCTTCCCACGGGGACGGTTTATCGACTGGCTCAACCCGGCCGCGGCAGCCAAGAAGGCAGGGCCAGCCTAAATTTCCCTCTGCCCCGCAGCCATACGACGGCGCTTTGCAGCACTATGAAGATGTAGAGCAAGAGCCCGCTTACTATAGCCTGATAGTTGGAGTTGACGCCCGCGGCGCGTATCAGTTCGTTGATCGTCAACAGGGTAAGCGCGCCTACCGGCGAGCCGAACAGGTTTCCCACGCCGCCCGTGAGCATCGTGCCGCCTATTATGGATGCGGCTATCGCCTTCATCTCGAAGCCCGCGGCGTTTCCTACGTTGCCGGCGCCCGTGGTCATGACGTAGACGAAGCCCGCGATGCCGGACAGCGATCCGCTCAGAAGGTACGAGAATAATTTCGTTTTCCTTACGTTTATGCCGAGCATCAAGGCGCTCTGGCTGTTGCCGCCGATGGCGTAGAGATTGCGCCCGAAGCGCGACCACTTCATGATAACGACGAGGAGGGCGATAAGGACCCAGGCGACGACGGCGCCGGGCTTGATCTCCAGCGGTATGAAATTGCCGAGCCTGTTGTTCGTCCCGAGCCAGGGTATCACGATCTCAAAATCCCTAAGGGAGACGAAGGCCGGCATGGTTACGTTGAGAGGATCCTTGTGGATGGTCGTCAGGAGCCCGTTGGCGAGGAACATACCCGCCAGTGTAATGATGAAGGGCTGTATATCCAGGTAAGCTATGAGGGAGCCCTGCAGTAGGCCGAACGCGAGCCCTATGCCCAGCGCGAGGGCTATTGCGCCGCCGACGCTTCCCATGCCCGATTCCAGCGAAACGGCGCAGCACATGGTAACCAGTCCTGTCACCGCGCCCACGGATATGTCTATGCCGCCCCCTATCATGACTATGCTTATACCCAACGTTATGATTATGAGCGGGGCGTTCAGGCTGAAGAGGTCGAAAAAGGTCTGGAACTGCAGGAAGCTGCCCGGATAGCGCAGTATGGCGAAGCCGTACATCAGCGCGAATATGGCTAGTGCGATGAGAAACAGCAGGTTCGAGTTCGAGAGAGCGTCTTTGCGCTTGGCCGTTTGGAGTGATCGCACGCTACTCCTCCTTCTTCGCGGGGGCTGCCTCGCCGGAAGCCGCGGCGGCGATAGGAGCGCCCGTTTCCCGCGCGGCGATGAGGCCCGCCTTGCCGCGAGCCCAGCGCAGGGCTTTCGCCGCGCCGGACCTGAATACGGGCGAGGCGACCACCATAAGCACGATGATGAAGGCCGCCTTGAAGGCCTTGATCGTCTCGGTGCCGACTTCCAGCCTGAGCAGGGTCCTGCTCAAGACCTCTATGGTATAGGCGCCGATGATGGAGCCGGCGATGCTGAACTTCCCTCCTGAAAGAGCGTTCCCGCCTATGGCTACCGCGAGTATCGCGTCCATCTCCACGAACTTGAGCAGATTGACGCTGTCGTGGCGCCCGGCTTTGGTTACCGCTATGAAGCCCGCTACCGCGGAACAGAGCCCGAGTATCATATACGTCAAGAACTTGATCGCGGTCGGGTTGATGCCGTTTAAGCGAGCGGCCTTCTCGTTGATGCCCACGGACTCCGCGTAGAGTTTTAGGTTCGTGGTCTTAATGAAAAGGGCTACGGCCGCTATGAAGAGGGCGGTCAGGATTATAGGCGTCTGTATGGGCACTCCCGGTATGACGCCGCCCAGTTGGCTTGTCAGGTCGTTGGCCAACACGGGGGATAGTTTGCCGTCTATCATGAAGGCTATGGACCTGCCCGCCGTGAACAGAATGAGGGTAGCGACCATCGGCTGGACCCTGAATATCGATACTAGGGAGCCGTTGAACGCTCCTATGGCTATGCCGGCCGCGCAGCTTGCGAGGAAGCTCGCCGCTATGGTCAGCCAGCTTATATCGCCTGCATGCTGGAGTACCTGGACGAATACTGCGGAGCTGATCGCGCCCGCTACGCCGACGCTTATGTCCTGCCCGCGCGAGGAAGCGGTGACCAGGGTCATGCCTATAGCCAGAATAACCAGTTCCGAGGCGCCGAACAGGATATTCGGTATATTCCCGTACAGCGCGCCGTTTATCACCGACACGCTGAAGTAATCTGCGCCTTTTATCAGGTTTATCGCGACGAGGATAGCCAGGACCGACAGGGGTAGGGCTAAATGGGATCCGCGCGCCTTCATCGTTATCCCGCTCATAGCCTTCCTCCCGCTATCACGTGCATGACGTCGCTCTGGGTTAAATTCGCGCCGGAAAGTTCCCCCGCGATTTGACGGTCTTTCATGACTATTAGCCGGGAGCAGGTTCGCAGCATTTCCTCGATTTCTGACGATATGAAGGTCACGCTTACTCCCTCTTCGGCCAGCTTGAGCACGAGTCTTTGGATTTCAACTTTGGTTCCTACGTCGATGCCCCGCGTCGGTTCGTCCAGGATGAGGTATTCCGGATGCGTGAGCAGCCAGCGGGCAAGGATGACCTTCTGCTGGTTGCCGCCGGAGAGGGCCTTGATCGGGGTGTCGGCGGAAGGGGTCTTGATGTTCAAGCTCCGTATGAAGCGCTGGGAGAACTCCTCCGCCTGCTTCCGAGAGAAGGGCTTGAAAAAGCCTTTCATGACCTGTAGGGCCAGGATGACGTTGTCGCGCACCGAAAGCTCGGCGATTATCCCGTCGCCCTTGCGGTCTTCCGGCAGATAGGCGATGCCGTGTTTCATCGCGTGCAGCGGCGAGCGGATCTTCGCCGCCCTGCCGTTCATCCTGACTTCGCCGCCCGTTACGGCGTCCGCGGCGAAGATGGCTCGGGCGCTCTCGCTGCGCCCGGAGCCCAGAAGCCCTATGAAACCGTTTACCTCGCCTTTTCGTATGGCGAAATCGAAGGGCCGTACGCCGGCGTCGCTCGATAACCCCGCCGCCTCATATACCGGGACGGCCTCGTCGGGCTCAGGCGGCGCGTGTTTTTTTATCGCGGCGGCATCGCCCAGCGCCTTTCCCATCATCTTCGATACGAGCTCGTATTGAGGCAGCGCGGAGGCTTCATACTCGCCGATCAATTCGCCGTTGCGGAGCACCGTGATCCTGTCGCTGATCTCGTATACCTGGTCGAGGAAATGGGTTATGAAGACGATGCCAACGCCCCTGGACCTTAGTTCCCGCATGAGCGCGAAGAGTTTCTTAACCTCGTCCTCGTCAAGCGAGGAGGTCGGCTCGTCGAGTATGAGTATTTTGCATTCCATATCGATAGCGCGGGCTATCGCGATCATCTGCTGGACGGCGAGGGAACAGCTTGAAAGCTCCTGGCTAGGCCTTACGGGAATGCCGAGGGAGGCCAGCAGGCGGGCCGCCTCTTCGTTCATGCGCTTCCATCGAACGAAGGCGTAGCGTCCGCGGCCTATGAACATATTCTCCGCGACGGTTAGATTGGGGCACAGCGTTATCTCCTGATAGACGGTGCCTATGCCTATGTTTTGCGCGTCCTGCGGGGACCTCAGGTGGACGGGCTTTCCGTCTATGGCAATCGCGCCGGCGTCCTTTTCGTACGCGCCGGTTATGACCTTTACCAGCGTGGACTTGCCTGCGCCGTTCTCGCCCATAAGGGCGTGTATCTCGCCCTTTCGCAGCGCGAAGTCCACGTGGTTCAGGGCTTTGACTCCGGGAAAGGCTTTGCAGATACCCTGCATTTCAAGCACGCATTCGGACCGCAACGGGGGACCTCCTTCGGGGTCTTCGCAGACAAAGAGCGGCACGGCATACCGGATTCGCTCCGAACGCCGCACCGCTACACAGTCAGCTTTGCATAAGGATCAAGCCGAGCTAGGCTTATTTCGTCACGACGCCCTTGCCGGGATCGGCGTTGAGCCCCAGGTTGGCGATGATGTCATCGGTGATCGTGCCGGTATCGACATAGATCTCTTTCTGGAAGACTATGCCGCTGGGCAGGGCCGTACCGGTCGCCTTCGCCTTGATCCAACGGGATATCTCGGCCGCCTGGCGTGGGCTGCACTGAATATTGCAGTCCCAGTATCCGGCCTGCACGTTGCGCAGCGCGAAGCGGTTGAAGTCAAAGCCGATTATCTTGACCCTGCCGTTCTTGCCGTGGCTTATGCCGGCCGCGTCCAGCGCCTGAACCGCGCCTTGCGCCATGCCGTCGTTTTGCGCGTAGACGACGTTGAAATCCTTACCTGCGGTTATGGCAGCCTCGACAACTTTGCGGGCTTCCTCGAGGCTCCAGCTGTCCCCGCCGGTTCCGTCGGCCACGATGGTGATCTTGCCTTCGTCGCGGGCCTTGATCACCGCGGCGCTACGGCCCTGCTCAGCCGCGGATCCTAATTGGCCGCGGATTAGGATTACCTTGTACTCCTTCAGGCCCTGATTCAGCAGCCAGGTCACCGCGGTGTTTCCTTCGGTAGCCATATCCGAGACCAGAGCCGCCTGGAAATTAGACGGATCGGTCTGTATGAGGCGGTCGAAGAGGAAAACCGTGACGCCGGCGGATTTGGCGGACTTCAGGACGTTGTCCCAGCCGGAAGCGTTCGCGGCCGAAATCAAGAGATAGTCCACGCCGTCGCGAATGTAGCCCTGCGCCGCCGCGATCTGCTCGCTGTTGTCCCCGGTGTTGGTCTGCTTCGCGTCGTAGCCGTTGGCCTTTGAAAAGACCTTGTTCATGTCTTCGACATTGGCCTGCCGGTAGCCGGATTCTTCCGGCGGCAGATTCACGATGCCTACCTTGATAAGCCCGCCCGCCGCCGCGCCTTCCTGCGCTCCGCCGGCGAAAACCACGGCCGGAGTCAGCATAAGCATCGCGAGTAGGCACAGGACGCCGATGATCCTAAACTGTTTCTTCATCTCATTCCCCCTTGATTAGTCAGGCTTCTCCATGAAGCGCTGTGGAGATAAGGTACAGGGCTATTCCGCTTTGGCGCTACGTACATCCTTTCGCTCTTGGTACTCTTTTTTATGGAATAGGTCTCCTCGCGGCGCGCTATCTTCGATTTTTTATTGTAAAGCCTCGATTTCTTTCGATTTCCGCGTCCGCTCAGTTTTGCGTTTACGGCCACGCATAGTCGTGCTAAAGTTGGCTATTCACGGAAACAGGTATTACCCAGTGGAAGGGCCGCCGTATCGGCGCCCGCTCCGCGCAGGGCCGGCTTAGCGAGGAGGACAGGGTATGGGCAGATTGCTCCTGAGGGCTCTTTTCGCGCTTTGCGCCTTTGCTATGTGCGGATGCGCGGGCCGTCGGGACGAGGGCGCCGCCAATCCCATCGTCCTTGGCTATTCCCAGCTGGGCGACGAAAGCACCTGGCGAACCAGGAACAGCCGCTCGATCATAGACGCCGCGGAGGCGGCCGGCATCAAGGTCATGTTCGAAGACGCCATGCAGGACCCCGAGAACCAGATTAAGGCCATACGCTCCTTCATAGCCTATAAAGTGGATGTCATCGCGTTTTCCCCCCTGGTGGAGACCGGCTGGGATACCGTGCTGGGGGAGGCAAAAGAAGCGGGCATACCCGTTATCATCGTGGACAGGATGATAGCCACGGAGGATGACAGCCTGTACGCCTGCGCGCTCTGTTCGGATTTCGACCTGGAGGGACGGCGCGCCGGGGAGTTCCTTAAGAAGAAATTCCCGGATCCGGAGCGCCCGGTAAATATCGTGGAGCTCGGCGGCACCGCGTATTCGACGCCGGCCATCGGGCGGTCCGAGGGCTTCAGGAAGGAGCTCGCGCCCTCCCCTCGCTTCCGGGTGATCTTCAGCGAGGACGGGGACTTCATGCTCAATAAGGGCAGGGAAATCATGCAGCGGGTGCTCGAGCTCTACGCCCCCGGCGACATAGATGTGCTCTATTCCCACAACGACGACATGACCTTCGGCGCCATAGAAATCATGGAGGAAGCGGGGATAGTTCCCGGCAAGGACATAGCGGTGATATCCGTGGACGCTACCCAACGCATCGTCGATTACCTTAAGGCAGGGTCGGTCAATTGCGTCATCGAGTGCAACCCCGACAGCGGCCCCCTCGTTATGGAGCTGGCCAGGAAAATCGCCTCTGGAGAGTCGGCGCCTAAGCGCATATTCATCGACGAAGCGGTGTTCGACGAATACGGCGACCTGGCCGCCATCGCCGACCGGGGTTATTGATCGTGATCGCGGAGCCGGTGGAACGGCGGACCCGCGCCGCAAGCATACGCGGAACGCTGCAGGTCACGAATATCGTCTTCATCCTGGCTACCCTCGCGCCCTTGCTGATCAGCACGCTGTACTACAATATAACCTTAAACCAGTACGAAGGGATAATCGAGAATGTGTACGGCGCCAATAGCCTCTCCACACGCTTGCGAGGCGAAGTCTATACCACGATGTGGAACGTGGTCTCGGGCAAAGCCAAGTTCAAGGACGGCGCCCAGTATGAGCTGATAGGCAGGATACGAGGCCGCCTGGATGAATTGGAGACGAACGCTACCAGCGAAGATAACGGCTATTTGATAAAGGTAGCGCGTAACGCGCTGGAGACCATCGAAGGCTACGTGGATAAGATCGGCGACAATATAGCCGCGGAGCGGCCCGTCTACGAAAACGAACGGCTACTCGGAGAGATCAGCTCCGTGAGCGACCTGCTCTATGACGTTATCCAGAAATTCGTGGCGTCGGAGATGGAACTGGCCTACGAGAAGAACGCGATCATGCAGCGCTCCATCGACCTGATGACGATGTTCCAAGTCGCGCTGTTCGCTTCCATCCTAGCGTTCCTGTTCCTGAATTCCAGGAGCCTGAACCGCAACGTCAACCTTCCGATCTACCGCCTCAAGACTATGGCCTCGCGGATAGCCCAGGGGGACTTGACCATACGGGCGGATATGCCCGAGATCAGCGAGCTGGACGACTTGACCATAAGCCTAAACACCATGGCCGGGAAATTGGGCGAGCTGATCCAGCAGAACGTGCAAAAGCAGAAAAACCTGCAGAAGGCGGAGATGAAAGTGCTCCAGGCTCAGATCGCGCCTCACTTTTTGTACAATACCCTCGATACCATCGTCTCCTTGGCGGAGGACGGCCAGAACGAGGGCGTGTCCACCATGACGATAGCGCTCTCGAATTTCTTCCGCCTTTCCTTAAGCAAGGGCCGCGATTGGGTCACGCTGCGGGAGGAGAAGTCCCACGTGGAAAGTTATCTCGCCATCCAGAAAATGCGCTACGGCGCCATCCTCGAATACGAGATAGATATCGCGCCGGCCGTCCTGGACAGGCCTATGCTCAAGATATTGCTGCAGCCCCTGGTCGAAAACGCCATTTACCACGGCATCAAGAAGACCCGGCGCCCCGGGCGGGTAAGGCTGACGGGCGAAGCGCAGGGCGATCGCCTCGTCCTTACGGTAGAGGACGACGGCCTGGGCATGAAGCGGGAGGAACTGGACGGCCTGAGGGAAAACCTGTGGCGGAACGACGCGCACTATCCGGGCGCCGGCTTCGGGCTGTACAACGTCTGCAAGCGCATCCGGCTCTACTATGAAATCGACGACGGGCTGTCGATCGAAAGCGAATACAATAAAGGGTGCCGGGTCATCCTGCGGCTGCCCTTGGAACGGCCGCCCGCCATGGCGGCGGAACCGGCGACGGAAGGAGATTGACGCATGCATACGGTCTTCCTCGTGGAGGATGAGCCCCTGATCCGCCAGAATATCCGCAACGCCATAGAAAAAGCCGGCGATCCCTACGCCTGCATAGGCGAAGCGGGAGACGGCGAATTGGCGCTATCCATCATCCAGGAGCTTAAGCCCGACATCCTGGTAACCGACATCAAGATGCCCTTTATGGATGGCCTGACCCTGGCGCGCCACGCTAAGGCCATCATCCCCTGGCTCAGAATCATCATCGTGAGCGGCCACGATGACTTCGAGCTGGCACGGAAGGCGATAAGCGTAGGCGTGGACCAGTACATCCTGAAGCCGGTAGTGCAGCAGGACCTCCTCGCGGCCCTGAGCAAGGCCAGCGAGCTGATAGCCGAATATAAACGGCATAGCGTCTCCTTCCTCAAAGGCGCCTCCGATGAGGAGGCGGTAAAGAACGCCTTAGTGAGCGCCCTCTTGGAGCAGCTCTGCGGCGGGGAGATAAGCGCCGACGAAGCGCTACGCAGGGCGGAAGAATTGGGGCTCGACATCCTTGGCAATCGCTACGCGGTGCTGATCGTCCTCCTCGAGGGGAAGAACGGCTACCCAAACCGCCAGTCGATAGCGTCGAAGGTAAAATTCCTGTTGATGGACGATCCGGCCGTGCTGTATTTCATGAGCGGCGTGGATACTATCGTCCTGGTCGTCAAGGGAAGCGCCGACGCCGATATCACCGAGAAGGCTTACCGAACCGCCCAGACGCTCAAGCACGAAGTCGAGGACGGCGGCGCGGCCCTGCTTACGACGAGCATAAGCGGCGCGGTATGCCGCTTGAGCGCCATCCGCGACGCTTTCCACGAAGCGTCCATACTCCTGAAGATTTTCGGAAACGCCAACCGGGGCCGTATTTTCTGCGCCGGCGACATCGGCCGCATAGAAAGCCGCGTCAACGCGGCCGCGGACTGTTTCTTCAAGGTGAATATAGAGAATAGGCTCAAGTTCGCCGTAGCCGCCGACGTGCCGGCGATAGTCGAGGAGTTTACGCAAAACCTCGATGTCGACGAGATGCAGAACGTGCTCTACCGCTATTATATCCTTATGGACCTTACCAACACGGCCATGCGCATCATCCATAATTTCAGCCCGGACACGGCGCCCGCGGAGCTCGCCGGCAAGCTGGTGGATCCGCGGCAGGCATTCCAGTCCGCCATCTCGGTGGAAGAATTCACGGATATCGCCACGCGTATCTGCCTTAAAACCATCGAGCTGCGCAATAGCGGCAACAGCAGCCACCACGTCAAGCTGGTGCGCCGCGCCTGCGAGTACATACAGCGGAATTACAACAGCCCCGATATCTCCCTGAACAGCGTCGCCTCAGAGGTCGCCCTAAGCCCGACCCATTTCAGCACCATCTTCTCCCAGGAAATGTCGGTAAAGTTCATCGATTACCTCACCGAAGTCCGGATCGAGAAGGTGAAGGAATTGCTAAGGTCCAGCGACGAGAAGGTCATCAATATAGCCTTCAGCGTCGGCTACAGCGAGCCGAATTACTTAAGCTACCTCTTCAAGAAAAGGGAAGGCTTGACGCTCAAGGAATACCGGGCCCGGAATAAGCCGCTAGAGGCTCATTGAAGCCCGATCTCTGCGCTCGTCGTCCATGACGAAGCAGCCGCCCCTTGCGGAGCGGCTGCTATCAGTCTATGGCGCGCGTCCCTGCGCGCCAATACGCCTGCGCGCCAATGCGCGCTGGGATTAGTGCGGTGCTATTAAATTTCCTTCCAGCGCCGACAGGCATGGAAGTGGCCGCCGCCTATGTCCATGAGCTCGGGCTCCGCCTCTGCGGAGCACTCGGGCTTTACGAAGGGGCAGCGGGTGTGGAAGCGGCATCCGGGAGGGATGTTCGCCGGCGAGGGTATCTCGCCCGATATGGGCAGCTCTTTTATGATGTCCACCTTGCCCGTCTCCGGCTCGGGAACGGCGCTGATCAGGGCCCTGGTATACGGGTGTATGGGCTTGTCGATCAGTTCGTTGGCAGGGCCCATTTCCACGATGCGGCCTAAGTACATGACCGCTATGCGGTCGGTAAAGTAGCGCGCGGTGGACAGGTCGTGGGTTATGTAGAGGTAGGTGAGGCCTAGGTCCCGCTGCACGTCCTTCATCATGTGGAGGATTTCCGCGCGGGTGGACAGGTCTATCATGGATACGGGCTCGTCGGCCACCAGCATCATGGGGTTCAGGATAAGGGTGCGCGCGGTGGCCACCCTCTGGCGCTGGCCGCCGGAGAGCATGTGCGGGTAGCGCCCCATGAACTCTACCGGCGGGTTGAGCTTTACCTCGGTAAGGCTCTTGATGATCATCTCTTCGTGCTTGGCCTGGTCGCCCTCTATCTTATGGATGATGAGGGGCTCCTGCAGCACGTCGCGTATCTTGAAGCGCGGGTTCATGGAGGCGTAGGGGTCCTGGAATATCATCTGCACCTGGCGGCGGTAGGCCTTGGTGCGGGCTTTGCCGGTGACCGTAACGTCCTCGTCGTTAAAGATGAGCTTGCCGCTGGTGGGCTCTATGAGCTTCATGACGAGCTTGCCGGTGGTGGTTTTGCCCGAGCCCGACTCGCCTATGAGGCCGAAGATCTCGCCGCGGCGTATGCTGAAGCTTATGCCGTCCACCGCCTTGACCACTTTGCGGGCCTTGCCCGTCAGGGACTCTAGGAGGCCCGTGTGGGGCTGGAAGTGCTTCTTCAGGTTCTCTACCTGGAGGATGATGTCCTTATCGCTGCTAATCATTTTACGCACCTCCAGCAGGCTACCATGTGACCGGGTTCGATCTCGATGAGCGGGGGTTCGTCGGTCTTGCACTTCTCGAATACCTTGTGGCAGCGAGGGTGGAAGCGGCAACCCGTGGGCGGGTCGATGAGATCGGGCGGCGCGCCAGGTATGAAGGACAGCGCTTCTACCTTCTTCTTCAATAGGGGCGTGGCTAAGAGGAGCTTCTCGGTGTAGGGGTGCATGGGGCCCTGCTTGCCGTATATCTGGGCGTTGGTGCCCAGCTCGGCTATCTTGCCCGCGTACATGACGCAAATGCGATCCGACACCTCGGCCTCCAGGGCCAGGTCGTGGGTAATGAAGATAAAGGACAGGTCAAAAGTCTTCTTGAGTTTCTTAAGGAGGTTGATGATCTGGGCCTGCACGATAACGTCGAGGGCCGTCGTGGGCTCGTCTAAGATAACCACCTTGGGCTTTAAGAAGAGGGCGGTGGCCACTACGATGCGCTGCTTCATGCCGCCCGATAGCTCGTGCGGGTAGCGGCCCATAACTTCGGGCGGTAGGCCCACGAGGCTCAGGTACTCTTTTATGAGCTCGTTGGCCTGCACCTTGTCCATATCCCGGTGTTCCTGGAGGGTTTCCAGCATCTGGCGGCCTATGGTGTACACGGGGGTAAGGCAGTTCATGGCGCCTTGGAACACCATGGCCACTTCTTCCCAGCGTACGTCCTTGCGCAACTGCTTATCGGAGAGGCCCATGATGTCGCGGCCGTCCAGTATAATCTGCGAGCCTTCTTCTATGCGGCCGGGGGGAGAGGGCATGCGGAGCAGGGCCACGCCGGTGGTGGTCTTGCCGCAGCCCGATTCGCCCACGAGGCCCAGGGTCTCGCCCTTGTGCAGGTCAAAGCTCACGTTGTCGAGCGCCTTAACGACGCCCTTGCTCGTGTGGTAGTAAAGCCGTAGGTTCTTGACTTCGAGGATCTTATCCATGGTTTACCTCGTTCTCAGTTTCGGGTGCAGGATCTTATCCATGGCGAACCCAAGGAATGCGAAGGTCATGCCCATGATCGCTATGAAGAGTCCCGGCGGCACTATCCACCACCATAGCCCGTTAAGGGTGGCTCCAGAGCTCTGCGCGTCGTGGAGTATCTGCCCCCAGGTGATGATAGTGGGGTCGCCTAAGCCTAAGAGCGAAAGCGAAGCCTCGAAGATGATGGTGCTCGGCACTGCCAGGGCCATGTTAGCGAAGGAGTAGGGCAGGAGGAGCGGGGCGAGGTGCTTAAAAATGATGCGCCATTTGCCCGCGCCTAAGGCCTTGGCCGCCTCTATGTAGGTCTCTTCCTTCATCTGCAGGGCCATGGAGCGCACGGTCTTTACCGGGCCCACCCAGGAGAACACTATAAGCGAGGCTATAATGATCCATATGCTGGGCTTGAAAATGGCGCTCATGACGATGAGTACGGGCAGCACAGGCACGGATACGAAGATTTCCCAGATAAAGGACATGCTCGTATCCACGAAGCCGCCGAAGTACGCGCATATGATGCCGTACATGACGCCTATGAGCACCGATATGATGCTCGTGATGAGGCCAATGAAGAGCGCCCATTTTAGGCCTGCTATGATACCCGAGAAGAGGTCGCGCTTGCTGGTGTCGGTACCCAGTATGCCCGATACCCTGCCCGATACCACGAGCATGACGTCGTTAACCGTATTGCCCGCCACGTTAAGCGTGGCCATGGGCACCTTGGCGCGTACGGTGTACGTGCCTTTAAGGGGCGTCCTGGCCCTGAGCATGTCGGAGGCGAGCTCGGAGAAGATGATATTGGTGGGGCGTACGCCTACGGTGTTGGACATGTTTATGCCGAACTCGGCTGAGCGCTCGCGCACGAAGCTCATGACGTTGGCGCGGCCGGCGGTGTCGAAGGAGTAGCGGAGGCTGGCGTCGCTCATGCCGGATTCCGTAACGCTACCCACGTAGACGATTTGGCCGTCGGGGCGTATCACATCTATATCCATATTGATATTGCCGTCGGCCACGGCGCGCAGGATGACATCCACCGGGGCGAGGTCATAGCCGTACTCATACTCAAAGGAGTATACGCGCATGTCGATGCCGTCGGGGTAGCGCTCACTCTTGGTAAATTCTTCCTTTACCTGGGCTTCGTCCATCTGCACGGTAACCGCGGATTTCTTGGAGCTGAAGAGGTTGGTCCAAACAGGCGGAGCCGCGCGGGTATTGTCTTCCCAGTAGGAAATGTTGCGCCAGTTGCCGTCAACGTCCTTATAGGGCAGGAACAAAGGCTCGAAGATCACGATGAGCAGGAAGCATAAGAGTATGCCGAGGCCCACGAGGCCGGCCTTCTCCCTGCGGAAATCGTTCCAAAATTCCTTAAAGCGGTAGGCGGTATCTTTTAAGCTCATGCCTTTCCTCCAACCTTGATGCGCGGATCGAGGAAGCCGTAAATAAGGTCCAGGATCACGAGGCCGGCCAGATAGAGGCCGGTAGAAAGGGCGAGGTCACCCATAAGCACGGGTATGTCGTTCTGCTGTACCGCTACCCAGAAGAGGTTGCCTAAGCCGGGCCACGAGAATATGCCTTCGAAAATGATGCCGCCTGAGAATGATGCCAGGAATGAAAGCAGGGCTATGGTCACCAAAGGAGGCGCTGCCGTGCGCATGGTATGGCCGAAGAGCACCTTGTTTTCGGGTATGCCGCGGGCGCGGGCGCTCATGATGTAGTCTTCCTGCAATATGCCCAGAACGATGTTGCGTATAACGAAGGACAAGCCCCAGAAGCCTAAGAGCACGAGTGTGAGCACGGGCAGGGCCATATGCCAGAGCCTGTCAAAGAGGAACATGATACCCTGGGGCGAGGGCACGGAATTGAGGCCGCCCGAGGGGAAGAGTTTTATGAAGTATACGAAAAAGAGTATCAGCATCATGCCGAGCCACCAGGTGGGCATGCCGTAGATGATCATGGTAACGAAGCTCGTGCCCTTATCCAGCGAGCCGCCCGGCTTTTGGGCTTTTTTTAGGCCCAGGGTAATGCCTATGACCAGCTGGAATACCAGGGCCGTGGTAAAGAGCAGCATGGTGCGCGGTAGGGCTTCCATGAGTATCTTGAGCACTTCCTGCTCGCCCTTAGCGGACTTAATGACCGTGGAACGCCCGAAGTTGAACGTTACCGTATTAACCGCCCTATACATGACGCGCTCGAGCATGGGCCGGTCGAGCTTATACTGCTTGATAAGATGATCGAGGCGCTGCTCGCGCCAGGCCTCTATTTGGTCTGCCCTCATATTGGTCAGACGCTGCGACTCCTGCTTGACCTGCTCGAATATCTGCGTCCGCTGCGTCCTCTCGTTCACCTGGTTGAACAGGAGAGAGAAGAGGAACATGAGGAGCGCAAACATGAACACGCCGCGGAGAATGCGCTTGAGCGCATACCACTTGTACATATTGCCACCTAAGGATAGAGCGTTGGGTTTCAGGCGATCATCCGGCTGTCGGTTTTTTATCGGAAAGAAAAACTACGGAAATGCGCTGAACCAAAAGCCGGTGCCCCGAGGGGCACCGGCTATCCTCGTACGAGGTTTAGAACAGGGTCAGGTTAACGGAAACCACCGAGGGGGCTTCGTTAGCGAGGGAGGACATGATCACTACGGTGTAGGGCATGCCGGGTTTCAGGGTAGCCATGTCGGCCGCCGGTATGGTGGCGGTGAACGTGCCGGCCTTGCTGAACTTGGCGGTGTATACCTTCTCGCCGCCGCCCTCGAGCTGGAGCTTAAGCTCCACCTTGGCCTTGTCGGACAGGGGGCTCATGTCCACTTCAGGGTAGACATAGCTGGAAGCCGCTATCTCGAACACGGCGTCGGCGCTCTTGCTGGGAGAGGCGGGTACCTTCACGTTGTCGATCTGGGTGATCTCCTGGCGGAAGTACTTGGGCCAGTAGTCGCTCTTGTAAGGATAGTCCCTGAACGCCTCGACGATGATCGAGTTGGTGTTGGTGTCTATCTTGGTGAGCATGAAGGGGCCGTTGCCTATGAAGGCGTGGCCGTACTTGTTGATGAAGTCCAAGCTGGCCTGGTAGCGCTTCACGGCCTTGTCGGCGGTGGTGTAGTCCTTGATGGACGCGGGCACGAACTTCTTGTCAATCAGTTCCTGGTACTTGGCCTTGATATCCTCGACTACCTTGGGGGCCACGATGTCGATGGTGGTGAGGCCTTCGGTATCGGAGAAGCTGTAGGCGGTGCCGCTGGCGGAGCCTTCGGCCACGAGCTGGGCTACCACTTCATAGACGTCCCAGGCCACGACGGTCTGGCGGCCGGGGTTTCCGGCCTTGGTGCCTACGGCGGCCACGGTGGCCGCTACGCGGTCCATGTCGCCGGGGAAGTAGAAGTCTACGTAACCGGTGGAGCTGCCGTCCTTGTTGAGCACAATGCCCTTAACGGTGGCGTTGGCGGGGGCGTACTGGGCGGAGTAGGCGTCGTCGAAGTACTTATCGTTGTCGCCGTCCTTGTTTGCCCACTCTTCCACGAAGGCGCCGGCGTACATGACGTCGTCCTGGCCGATGGCCACGCCGTTATGCCACTTGCCGGGCAGGTGCTTGCCTACGCCGCTGGACCAGGAGGTAACGCCTTCGCCGACGGGTTTCCAGGCCTTGCTGGCGCTGTCGTACTTGATGGCGTTCGCGGGAACGGGAATCTTGCCTACGATCTTGTCGCCCTCGACGGCCGCGTCGAACTTGACGGCCTTTACGTCATAGCTGGTGCGGAGGGGGGTGTCCTTGGCGTTGTTGGGGGACTCGAAGGTAGCGGGGTCGCAGAGCGCGTCGGCGATGGCGCCGGAGTACACGTCGGAGAAGCCGTCCACGCCGACGGGGTTCCAGGCGCTCATGAACAGGGTGCCGCGGGCGGAGAACTGGATAACGCGGAGAACCTTGCTGCCGTCGGCTTCGGGCTTGACGTCCGCGGTGCGGATGGACCAGCCGTTGAGGCCGTCGCCAAGGCCATAGGCCATGCGGTTATTGAAGCGGGCCTTGTTGGCTATGTAGCGGTCAAGCTGGGTAACCAGGTTGATGCGGACGGCGTCGGTGAAGCCGAGTTCGGTGGCGCGGAGGTTACCGGCCCAGTAGTCGTCGGCGGTCAGGTACTGGCCGTTCATGCCCTTCTGGCCCAGCTCGTCGATCTCAGCCTGTACGTAGTTCCAGAGCGCGGGGTCCGCGCCGCCGGGCATGTAGCCGTAGTAGGGGGCATACATCTGGCTCACGGTTACGTCCCACCAGGCGCGGGTGGCGCCGGCGCCCCAGCCCTCGGTGTACATATGGAACTCGAGGTCGGCGGGGTTGGAATAGTAGGCGATGGATATGGCGGAGCGGTCGCGCTCCTGGCGGTCTACCTTGATGCCCGCTTTTTCGATCTGGTCAGCCATGTAGCGTCCGGCGGGGAGGCGTCCGTTAGGATCGTCTACGCGGATAAGGAACTTAATGGTGACGTCTTTGCCGTTGTACTGCCAGAACTGGCCTTTCTTAACCAGCTTGCCCTTGTTCTCGGGCAGGTTGGAGGCGGCGGTAATGGCGGCCTCGATATCGGCTAAGGCCTTGCGCTCATCGCCGGTGGGGCTTACGCCGTACTTGGCGGGTATGAGGTTATAGCGATAGGTGCCGGGCTGGCCGGGGGTCATCGGGGTATAGGTGGGGGTGCCGTTGCCCTGGAGTATCTCGTCGACCATTTTCTGGCGGTTGAAGAGCCAGTTCATGGCGAAGCGTACTTCCTTGATCGCCAGCGGGTTGAAGGTGGTTACGCCGGTCTTGGGCTCTTTCCAGGTGTAGGGAGCCGCGTTGGGGATCGGGTTCAGGATCAGGGACCATGAGCCGGAGGGAACCGCGTAAATCTCGAGCTTGTCGAGGTCGGCGTCGCTCAGGGTGTTAAGGATGGCGGAGGGCACGGCCTGGAAGAATACGTCAGCCTTGCCTTCTACGATGTCCTTGACCGCGAGGGTCTGGTCCATGCGCACCTCGTAGATAACCTTATCTGCGATGGGGCCGTTCTTGCCGGAGCCCTGGCCTATGCCAGAAGCGGATCCGCCTGCTTGGCCGCAGGAGAACGTCAGTAGCGCGGTGGCAAGCGCTACGAGAGCGATCGCACCAACTTTACGTAGGTTCAATTTCATTACTAATCCTCCTTAGTGGATTTGGAAGTCTTCCGTGCATTATGCGCCAAAGTTTTTTAGATGTAAAGAGAGATTGCTCATACGCGCTTTACCGCGTTATTCGGGGGTTTGTTGTGGCGCTTCGCGCCGATTTACATATGCTTGAATCCGCCGCAGTCTCTTTGCACGGTATGATTTTACCTATAGAAACCGTGTTTTATTTTGTGATAAAAAAAGCCGGGATCGCGCTAAGCGACCCCGGGATCCGGGTAAAAAAATCAGTACTTGAAAGAGCTTTCCCCTATGAATTCGCGGAGCAGGCTGTCCTGCGGCACGAACTGGGCCGATATTGGCGCGAAGAAGGACAGGAAGTTGAGCAGGCGCTTAGCCTCGCAGTATTCGGGGTCCATGGGCTTTACCGAACGCAAGAGCGGCTCGGCGTACACCTTGAGCACGCCCAATTCGTAATCGAGGGCCGAATTGAGCGCGGCGTCGGCCTCGTTCTGGAAGGGGAAGATGTGGAGGCGCTCGCCGCGCTGCACGCTGCCCCACATCTTGAGGGTTTCGAGGGCGCTCTTGCCGCGGAACTGATTGTCGCGCACCATGCGGCGCAGGAGGCGGTTGTCGGTGGTCGATACGCGATTGTGCTCGTCAAGGTTTATCTGCGTAAGGGCGGACACGTAGATCTTGAACTTGTTCTCCTTGGGTATGCGCGGCGTGAGCCGCTCGTTAAGTCCGTGTATGCCTTCCATGACCAGTATGGTGCGCTCGCCTAAGCGTATGCGCTTGCCTGAATGCTTGCGCTCCCCCGACTTGAAATCGAAGGCGGGCAGCTCCACTTCCTTGCCTTCGAAGAGCTCGACGAGCTGCTCGTTCAGGTAGGCCACGTCGAGCGCCTCGAGGCACTCGAAGTCGAATTCGCCGCTCTCGTCCCGCGGGGTCTTGTCCCGGCTCACGAAATAATCGTCGAGGCCTATGACCAGGGGCTCCAAGCCCAGCACGCGCAATTGTATGGACAGCTTCTTGGACGTGGTCGTCTTGCCCGAGCTCGAGGGGCCGGCTATGAGCACGACCTTGGCCTTATCCGACTTGGCGGCGATCTTGTCGGCCAATTCGGCGACGCGCTTATTATTGAGGGTCTCGGCCACGCTTATATAGTCTTTGATGCGCTTGGGTGTATTGAGTCGGTTCAAGGCGCCAACGCTGGGCACGCCGAGCACGGCGGAGCGCTTGCGCGAGTCGTCGGTGATACTGTAGAGCAGCGGGTCGTCTACGAACTCGGGAATGCGGTCTGGATGCTCCTTGCGCGGATAGCGCAGGAGGAAACCCTGGTCATAGGGCATGAGCTCGAAAGTCTTGAGCACGCCGGTGGAAGGCACGAGCGGCGTCACGAAGAGGTCGCGGAAGCCCGAGCACTCGTTGAGCGCTATGCGGCTCTCGTTGGTAAGCTCTAAAAGGAGGAGGGTGTCTTCCTGCCCATGGGCCGTGAAATATTGTATGGCGTCCTCGTAGCTCCACCACTGCATGGTAATGGGAATATCTCGTTCCACGAGTTCGCGCATCTTGGCTTCCAGCCGCTTAATATCGGCGCTTTGGGCCGGCCCGTCCTCGAAGTAATGGTAGAAACCGTAGCCTATGGATTGGGCCACGATGAGGTCGCGCTCCGGGAAGAGTTCCCGGGCGGCTATAGCCGCTATGAAGCACAGCGAGCGGCGGTAGGCGTAGGCGCCGTGGCTCGAATCGATGAGGACGGGCTCTATGCTGCAATTGGTGATGATGGTCGCGTCCAGGGGCTGCAGTTCGTTATTGAGCAGCACGGCCGCCAGGGGGTGCTTAAGGGGGCCGAAGCCGCTGGTCACGGCCGCCACCCTTACGCCGAAAGGATAGGCTTCGCTCTGGCCCGACGGATACCGTATGGTTACTTGATGCATGGCACTCTGTCTCCTCGCGCTATAACGTTTGCGTAAGTCTAATTCCTAGCGAGAGGGAAAGGAAGTGCAAATCGCGTTTAGTTCGCTACACAAGCGCGATACCCCGTGTTATACTCGCCAGCAAATTATGGAACGACACGAGTCACCCGCGGCCGATGAAGCTATCGCTGTCTCAGATATGGACGAGCTGTGGCATAAGGCCCGGACCGAGCCCGAGGCGATCCGCGAGAAAGCCCAGAAGGCCTACCAGCACTATAAGAAGCGCTCCTGGAAGCGGGCCATGGCCGCGGCGCTCGTGGTATCGGGCGGCGCGCTCAGTTTCCTTTTGAGGCTCGAGGAGGCGCTGCGCGAGCTCATGGAGGCGGTGGCGCTCGCCACGGAGTCCGAAGCGTACGGCCAGCTCGCGCACGCGCGCCTGCGCATAGGCGGCATATACGCGCAGGTGGGCGAATACAGCGCCGCGTTCGAAGAGTTCGCGGCCTGCTTCGACGCCGCCAATAAGGACGGCAGCGAATTGTACGTCGCCGCGGCCTTGAATAACGTTGGTGAGATTTATCGGGAAAGCGGCCGCTACCTTGACGCCATAGCCAATTACGATCGCGCTCTGGCCATAGCCCGCAGCGTCGGCCATCCTGGCTCACCTGGCATATACATAGGCAATCGCGGCATGGCGCGCCATGCGCTCGGCGAGCTTGCGGCCGCCGTTAAGGACTATGACGAAGCGTTGGCCATCCATAAAAACTACGGGAACTATACCGGCCTCCTGGAGCTTGAGTGCAGGCGCGCCGAGCTGGCCGAGGTCCAGGGCGACCATTTTTCCGCCGAGGCTATTTTTTCGCAGGCGCTGGCCCTTGCCGTGGACAAGGGTTTGGGGGCCAACGAGTGCGAGCTGCTTATCGGCCTCGGCTCCTTCCTCCTGCGCCAGGGCCGCCTGACCGAAGCAGAGAGCCGCCTGCGGCGCGCCATGGACCTGAGCCGGGATAAACGCTCCTGGCGACATCTGTCGCTGGCGCTGCGCGCGCTATCCGACCTGGCCGCGGCTAAAGCGGACTATAAGAGCGCCCTCGTACGGGCCCGCCTAGCCGAGCGCCTTGAGCGCCGTTCCTTCGACGCGCGCCTCGAGCAGCGCCTGAGCGCCATGAAAATCCGCAACGACCTGTCCTGGGCCGAGCGAGAAGCTAGCCACGCGCGTAACGAGTCCGTGCGGCACAAGCAGCGCGCCCAGGAGATGGAACGCTCCTACGAGCTCCTGCGCCTGGTTACCCGCTTAGGCAGGGCCGTTACCGCCGAATTGGAGCTGCAGGCGGCCTGCACCGAGCTCTATGAAGGCGTGCGCAGCTTCGTGGACGCGCCGGGCTTCTCGCTGGCCTTATGGGACGACGAGCGGAAGGCTCTGCGTTTCGCGCTGAACAAGGGCCTTT
>JBGSKZ010000042.1:0-6909 GCA_041741035.1 Treponematales bacterium | reverse complement strand
GATGTCGCCGACCTCGGGGTTTCACCATGCCACCTATAGCGAATGCATGGCGTTTTGCACGTTCAACGGCTTAATGGCCGCCCTGGTTTTATCGAAGAGCGAAAATCTGATAGCGAGCGCCGGAATAATAGACTTTGATATGCATTATGGAAACGGGACGGATGATATAAAAAATCAATTGAATATCGATTGGGTGCAGCACGTAGGTACTTCCGACATAATTACCTTGGATGAAGAAAACGCTATCGACGAGGCTAAATTATTAAGTCTACTCAGCGCTTTTAAGCACTGCGACCTTTTGCTTTACCAGGCAGGGGCGGATCCTCACATTGATGATCCGCTAGGCGGCAAGCTTACGACCGAGCAGATGATACTGAGAGATAGGCTGGTTTTCAGCTTCGCCAGGGACAATAAGATCCCGCTTGCCTGGAACCTCGCGGGCGGGTATCAAGATCCAATAGATAAAGTAATCGACCTGCATGAAAATACCTTGAAAGAGTGCTTGGCGGTCTATCAGACAGTTGATTAGCTATGAACGTAGGCGATATTCGATAGCCCTAATATCACAGAAAAGTTTACGGGCACTCACATTAATTTGGGTACTAGCATCACAGCCTCACTTGAACGAGCTTAAGGCTATTTTTGTCATATCCTAAACGCAGATTCATGCGTATGGTTCTATAATAAACTTATATCAAAGGCCGGTTCAAATCGCCTATATCCGTAGGCTCTGGCAGGCGCAGATCTATATCAGCCTTCAGCTCGCCGGTAGTAAATATGATATCGCCGATTATAATGGTGAATTCCCCGGGGAAATACAGCGAATCCAGTCTCCCATCCTCGCCGATTACCGCCAAATCACCCGCTTCTGAGCGGAATCTCTTTACTCCAGGATTATTAGGATACGGTTCAGCGTCCACACCAAACCATTGCGATAGCGCGGCTTCATTCACGTCAGCGAGGGCTAAAGTCTGCCCCTTGTATGCTATGCTGGCCGGCTGATCTATCATTTGAGAAAAAACGCTGACTATGCTCAGACTTAAAACAAGGCAAATAACACACAAGCGTTTCATGGTACCTCCATAGTATTCTATCATGTAGCTAGCATAGGGCTTGAAGATCGTGGCTGCAATTAAATAGCGCGAGCGGAGTTCATTAATGCCATACTACCAGTACCGTATAGGCTATAGAAGAAACATGGTAATCCCTAGCATTGCCAGCAGGCTATCGTCTCCTGAGAGGATCGGCTAAAGCGCTGGCTCTCATCTTTTCCAACGGCCTCGGTTCCGGCGGAAGGATTCCTGCATAGAGCTCGAGCATAAGTGGAGTGTCTCTGCCTATTGAGGCCCCTCTCCCTGACCCTTAAAGATGATCCGATCTAGCTGCATCATGCTACGAAGGCTCAACCTGATTTCACGACTGGCCGCTTAAGCTCCTGGCGGCGTCTAAGGCCTTTTCGCCGAAAATGCTTGATACTTTTTTATTATTAAAAATAAATACATATGGCTTTTATACAAAGCGGGCTTATCATGATGCCCTTGGAGGAATTTGCCGTGAACCCCATCGCCATCATCATGGGCGCCTTTAACGCATCGATAAGGGATGAGGCGGCCAGGCGCTTCGGGCTGGATCTTGCCTCGCTTGAAGAACAGGAAGCCAGCTCCTTCGTCTTTAAAGGCGTTCGAGGCGCGGAGACGCTTTTCCTAAAAATTACGCCGGTGGCATCGGGCATAGATATTCCGATAAAAGGAGCAAGCCTTAATGAAATCGCGGGAGAGTTGGATTTCGTAAAGTATCTGGCCGACAACCATGTGCCGGTCGCAAAAATCGCCGCGTCTCTTCAAGGTAATTCAGTTGAGTTGCTTGAGGCTCCCCCGCTAAGGACGGAGCTCCCCCCAAATCTTAAAGCCGGGTTCGCGGCATACGCTTTTTTTCAAGCCCCGGGTATCATGTATCCCGACGACGACGATACCTATTTCCCCGAAGGCGTTCTCAAGTCCTGGGGCGCTACGCTTGGGCGGATGCACGAATTGGCCGCCGGATACCGGCCAGCGACAGGTTGCGTCCGAGGCGACTGGCGAGGCAATGATTTATTCAGGCACTGGGAGCTCATTCCCCAAGAGCAGGTTCTGGTGCACCGCCGTTTTGAGAAAATGCTCGCCGAGCTTGCGGCGAAACCGTCCCCCACCGGGCGCTACGGTATCATGCATGGCGATTTTCACCATGGCAACTTCCTCGTAGACGGGGAAACGATAAGCGCCATAGACTTCGACGCGGCAGAGTATGGTTGGTTTGCGCGGGATATAGCCAATTCATTGCTCAATTGCCTGCCTATGCCCCGAAGCTTGGAAGACCGCAGGGCCGCATACGCCCATCGCTTCCTGACCTTAGTCTTAAGCGCTTATTCGCGCTCCCTGCCCGTAGATAGGGACTTCATAGAGGATATCGCGTTCTTTTTGGAACTGGGAGAGCTAGAATCCTACGCATACCGTTATAAATTTTGGAGCGCAGAGGAACTGAAAAAGAGGGAACCATATATTTCGTCTATCAGGATGCGTATAGAGGAGGGCATACCCGTGGTCGCTATCGATCCAAGCGCTCTCTTGCATGACATCCAAAATTGCCGATTAGGGAATAGTAGCGCTTAGCGCTCAAGCATTATGCTTCGAGCGAGCTATTGAATGCGCCTCGACTAAGCCTTGCCCGCAAACGCGAGCAAAGCGGGCGTTATAATCCACGCTCAGGCGCTTTCGGACCGCGGGACTAGCGAGCGCTAAAGCGTAAAGCCTTTAGCCTAAATCCGAGGCTCGACGTATCCGGTTAGTCGGGCTATTATTTCCCCTTATGGTGCCGACAGATAGTTCATCGATTCGCAGCGTCTGCGAAATTATCGAAGCCGCGAGCAGGGCCGACTATTATTCCTGCTTGGATCGGGAGGGATCCGAAAGGCTCGGCGTTCAGATACGAGCAAGCCACTGCTCTACCCTTACGCTGGCCACGAGGGGGACCTCGCCTTTCTTTAATAGGGTGCTGGCGCTCGGCGTTCGCGCGGAATGCGGCGCGGAAGAAATCGATCGCATCGAGAGCCTGCTTGAAAATGCCGGCGCCAAAAGCGCCATGATAGGCCTAAGCCCTTACGCTAGGCCGGAAGGCCTGATAGACGCATTGCGCGACAGGGGCTACGCCGAAGGCCCCGTATGGGCTAAACTTGCCCGCGGCCCGCAAGAGCCACAAAAGGCGGAAACCGATCTGGAAATTATCGAGATAGGCCCTGGACACCGACATGCCGAGGCTTTTCACCACATACTGATTTCATGTTTCGGCATGGACCCGGCATACGCGCCTCTCATGCAGGCAGTCGTGGGCAAACCTTCCTGGCGCTGCTATCTGGCTTTGAATGGAAACGCTCCCATCGCAGCCGCCGGCATGTACCTAAGCGCCATAGGTGCTTGGCTAGGCTTTATGGCCACTCTGCCGGAAGCCAGGGGAAGAGGAGCCCAGAGCGCGCTGATCGAGCGCAGGCTGAGGGACGGCATAGACTGCGGATGTCCGGTATTCGTCGGGGAAACCGCGCTCGACCGGCCAGAAGCGCCGAACCCGTCCTACCATAACCTGATCAGGATGGGCTTTGAGCATATCTACGACAGGCCTCATTTTATATGGACTAATCCAGAAAGCTAACCATGGCATGACTCGACGGCATAAGCCGGCATACATCCATCGTTGCCCGCGATAGCCGCGACGCCGCGCGAAGGATCGAAGTCAGCGCCCCGGCCGCTGCCATGAGTCCCGCCGACGCATACAGCGGGTTCGACGGCTGCCTTACTAAAGCTCGCCGGGCACCAAGACTAAAGGCCCAGGCGCTGATAGGCTAGCGCATCGATCTACCATAGCCGAATCCAACCGGCATGAATGGACATCGGCTGGCGCATCGTGTAGGCTTTCGCCCATGGCAGAAAGCGCGCTAGAAAATTTACCGAAACACGAAGTCGTCGCCGCCGTCATCGAGCATGAGGGGAAGCTACTCTGCGCCCAAAGGAAGCCAGGCGGCGACTTGCCGCTGAAGTGGGAATTCCCCGGCGGCAAGGTAGAGCCGGGCGAAACGCGCCTGGAGGCGCTGGAACGCGAGCTGCGCGAAGAGCTGGGGCTCCGTATACAAGCCGGCTCCTTCCTCATGACCGTGCGCCACCGCTATGAAGCTTTCTTCATAACCATGCATGTATTCCGGGCCCGAATCATAGAGGGAGAGCCCCGGTTGAACGAGCACGCTGCCATACGCTGGCTTAAGCCCGACGAGCTCTACGGCCTCGACTGGGCGCCCGCCGATATGCCGGTCGTGGAGAGCCTCGCGAAGCGGCCAGCCTGCCCCTTCTGCGGCCTATCAAAGGATCAGCTCTTTTACGATGGAGAGCTCGTGGTCGGCATATGGGACTCCCACCCGGTGTCGCCCGGCCACGCCCTCCTCATACCCAGGCGCCACGCGCCTACCCTGTTCGACGCCACGCCCGAGGAACGGGCCGAGCTCATGGCCGCGGTGGACAAGGCCAGGAACGCGATAGAGAGATCATACGCGCCTGATGGCTATAACATAGGCTTCAACATAGGAGAGGCGGCGGGCCAGACGGTATTCCATGCGCACCTGCACGTAATCCCGCGCTACGCAGGCGATACGCCCAATCCGCGCGGCGGCGTCAGGAAGGTGCTGCGAGGGAGGACGGGGCAAAGCGGCGGCGCCGGCTATGATGATGAGCCGGCGGGGCGATAGCTAGCTTTCAGCGATCCTGCATGCTCTCGCCCTCGCCTTTCCGCGTACATGCCCATAGATCCGCATGAAGAAACGAAAGCGCTTTCGGCGCGGCCTTTTTCCCCTCTCTTTCCCCCTGCGCTAGGCTTAGAGCATCTTCGAGTCCTCAAATACCGATCCGTCAAGGATGCTTTTTAAGGTAGGGTTCCAGGGCGGACCATTTCGGCGCGGGAATTAGCTTCAGGTCCTGGTCTAGGGTCTCCAAGAGCCCCCAGCTTCCATAACGGGCGCTCAGCGACGCAACCAGGCTGAAATGCATGAGCGTCAAGGGCGGGTCCTCCGGTCGCCTTAAGCTCGATAGCCACCGTAACCACTCGGTATACAGGGACTGCATTTCAGGCGACCTCTGAATATCCAGGAGAGCCTGGGCGTAGCTTGGCTCTTCGCCGAAGGGATGGGCCGTTAAATGCTGGCCGCCTTCATAAAAGACCAGCGGCAGATTAAGGGGCGCCGCGAGCTGGTCCCTGATATCGGTAATCCACCGTTTTTCATTGGACTCCCAATTCGCCCTGACCAGGCGGGCAAGATCGCCTACGCTTGCCCGGCTGCCCAATGCGTCCAAGGCCATATCGGCCTCCTCACTCAGCCCGAAGTACCAGGCAGGGGCTACGGCGTCTATGCTTGCCCGATTGAGGGATAGTACGATACGCTGGCTTACGTCGAGCCAGGCGGTTTGGACGCCGACCACCCTCTTGAGCCTGGCGGACGCTCCCCCGAAGCCCCTGGTAAAGGAATCCAAGGCCTTCTGGATATACGGGGCTATTCGCTCGGGCCAAGGCGTGCTCTGGTCGCCATACCGGTTCAGCCACTGGGTCTGCCCGAACATCCAGTTCCATAACTCATTCGAGTATTCCACCGACAGGACCCTGCCTGCCTCAAGGCCGCGCGCGAACAGCCGCCCCATCTCCTCGGCATAGGCGGGATCGGCCACATGGGGTATGCATACCCAGCCGTCCAGGTCAAAATCATTCATGAGCCTGATCATCATCTCATAGGGTATGCCCTTCGGCGTAGCCCAAGTGTAGTAATCCACCCCAGCCCTCTGCTCCCAGCCTACCTGGGCCGTCCCCTCCCACTGCCAAGGCTCCGTCTGGCCCCAGCTGTTGGTGCTGCCCCAGTCCATAAAGCGTACTGAGCCGAAGGCCTTCACTTTTTGAATCCACCGGGGATTAAAGGGCCGTTCCAGGTAGCTAAGTTCGGAGCCAGGCATAAGGATCCGGATGTTCCGCACCGGATTTTCATTAGCGGAGCGCCGAATACGCAGCTCCACCTGCCCTCCCTTGGGCTCCGGCAGATCGAAGCTCAGTTTGCCCGGGCCTATCGTCCGCACCCTCTGCGGGGAGCCGGAAAAGCTTAGCTCGCCCTCGCCGTCGTATAAAACGGTATAGCTGCCCCGCGGCCAGCCATCGGTAACGGCCCATATGGTCGCGACCTCTTGGGGATAGGGGGAGCCAGGAAGCTGTTGGGGAATTTCCAGGGGGTAGCCATCGGGCCGTAGCCGCATGCCGCCGATATTCTCAGAGTTCCATGGTTCCCGGGGGTTTCCCCGATCCTTGGTGTACCACTGCCGCGCGTTTTTCATAAGGTCCACGAAAGGCAGTTCAGTGCCCCAATCGGCCAAGCCCCCGAGGTTTATGCCCATGGCGAAGGGCTGGCTTATTGACGCTTGCGCCGGGACAGGCTTCGCCTGGACGCCCTGCCCAAATGCCGAGAAGCCGCAGAGCGTAAGCGCAAAGGCCGATGCCATTAGGCGCATAGAAAATTCAGTTCTTATTATGACTTTCATTGTAATCATTATACTTCATGGGAGAGCGTAAAATCAATTAAGAACGTCGTGGTACCTTAGTTCCCCGAAGCGTATGTTTAACGACGCCTAAATTAAGAATAGCCATTCCGGCCTGGCTTTCTCACTGTTTTCGCCAGCAACAAGCTTCGGAGAACTACATTAACCCTGCAGTAAAAAAGCCCTATTTCAGGTTCGAAACCAGCATCCTATACGAGTCGCCGGTCCAATGATCCACGAAGGGCGCCGCCTTGGGAATGCCCACGCCTATTCCCGTAAGCACGGTCATCTTGAACACGCGGCATACGCCGGGTTCATCCTG
>JBGSKZ010000041.1:0-2969 GCA_041741035.1 Treponematales bacterium | reverse complement strand
TCGCTCACCTGAACCACGGCCGTATTTATATCCGCGGTGCCGTCGGTGATCTCGCGTATTGAGCGCTGCGCCTCGGCCGTCACGTCCGAGAGTATCTGCACGGAGCGCAATATGGTCTGGCTGCCCATGGACATCTCGCTTGAGCCGGATTCCACCTCGGCGCTTATCCTGCGCAGGCGGTCCACGCTCTCGAGCACGACCTTGTTGCCCCCGGTCTGCTCTTCCACAGCGTTCCGTATCTCGCGCTGCCTCGTGGATACGTCCTGCACGGACGAGCGTATGGACTCGAAGGAGTGGCCGGCGTCGGAAGACAGCTTAACCGCGGAATCGATGAGGTCGGAGAGCGATTGCAGCACCGACGATATGTCCCTCGATCGCGCGGCGGTATCCTCGGCGAGCTTGCGTATCTCGTCGGCCACCACCGCGAAGCCCTTGCCCGCGTCGCCAGCATGGGCCGCCTCTATGGCCGCGTTCATGGCCAGGAGATTGGTCTGCGAGGCGATGGAGGTGATGATGCCGTTCGTTTCCTCAAGGCCGCGCGACTGGCTGGCTATATTGGTTATCGTGTCGCTCACCGCGCTGAGCCTGTCGTAGCCCAGTTCCGACGCGTCGTGTAGCTTGGTGAACGCCTCCATGCTTATGTCGATATTCTTGGTTATCGAGTCCATGTTGGCAACCATCTGCTCCACCGCCGAGGCGCTCGCGCTCAGGTGCTCGGTCTGCTCGCCCACGAGCCGGTTAAGGCTCGTTATATTGCCGACTATCTCCTCGACCGTGGCGCTCACCTCTTCCACGGCCCCGTGCTGCTGGTTGAAGGATTTGCCCGCGCTCTCGATGTTGCTGTTGATCTGTATGATGGCGGCCGAGGTGTGGTCCATGTTGCCCGAAAGTTCCTGCCCAAGCAGCTGAAGGTTCCGCAACTCATCCCGTATCGTCGCTATGATCATGGCCAGGTTCGACACGAAGGTATTGAAGTTGCCCGCCAGCGCGCCCATCTCGTCCTTGGACTTGACGTCCAGGGTCTTGGTAAGGTCCCCCTCGCCCTGCGCGATTTCATGCAGCGCCAATTGGGTGACTTTGAGCGGCTTGAGCATCTTGCCGCTTAGGAACCACACGGCCAGGAGCACGAGTATGAGCCCGATGGCCATGATGCCTATGATGGTAATGAGTACGTTTACCACCTTCTCATAGGTTTCCTCTTCTGGAACCACCGTGCCGTACATCCACGGGTTTTTCGATTCGCCTATGAATATGGGCACGAAACTCTTAAGCGTGTTGCGTTCGAGTGATATCGAGTAGCTCATGCGGGTGAAGGATTGGCCCGAGGCCAGGGCGCTCATGACGCCGGCCCGCTCTTCGCCGCCCCATTCGGGCGCTTTCTTGCCTATACGGGTGGCATCGATGTGAGTAACCACCGTGCCGTCATAGGATATAAGCCTGCCGAAGCCCGTCTTATACAGCGAGAGCTTGCTCAGTTCCTCGTTGAGGCTGTCGGTCAGTATATCTATGCCCACCACGCCGAGGAATTTCCCGCCCACGATTATGGGCGCCGCGGCGGTTATCATGAGCAGCTCTTTGCCCTGTACGGGAAAGAGGTAGGGCTCTGTCAGGTACTCGTTGCGCGTATCGCGGGGCACGGTGTAGTAATCGGCCGCGTAGCCGCCCTCGGCCTCGGGAATCTCAAGTATGATGGAGCCGTCCGCCCGCACGAAGTAGGGCGTGAAGCGGCCGGCCGCGTCGCTGCCCAAACCCGAGCGGCCCGCGTAGCGGGCGTCGCTCCCTTCGAGCGCGTCTGGTTCCCAGAGCGTCCATATGCCAAAAAATTGATCGCTGGACTCCACGACGGGCTTGATCATGGCCATGAGGGCTTCGCGGCGCAGCTCGGGCGGTATGGAGCTGTACATGCCCATCGCGCTGCTAAGGGCCCGCACCGAATCGAGGGGTATCTCGAGCAGCGCGTCCGCCTTGTTGGCGTATTCGCGGGAGAGGCTCTCCATGTACAATTCCGCCATGGTCTTGTTCAGGTCATATACCCTGCTTACCACGAGGAAACCCGCGACGCCGAACACCGCGCCGAGGGAGAGCACGAGGAAAAACACGAGCTTGAATCGAATGGTCAGGGCGCGCCGCTTGGCCATGGGTAACCTCCGCTGAGTAACTACATAGCCACTTTCGTATATTTTATGCGATCTTTCAATAGCGAATGCGCGGCCTTGGCCAAGGCCCTAGTAATCTTTCTCGCCGCTCGCTGCGGATACGGCCAGTTCCGAGAAGCGGGCCATCTCGCCGGCTATGCGCGCGCCGAGCTCCACGATGAAGCCGCCTATGACCGCGCCGCTGCCCTCGCCTAAGCGCATGTCCAAGGAAACGACGGGATCGAGGCCCATGGCGTCGAGCACGGGCCTGTGGCCCTTTACCCGCGACTGGTGTCCCGCGAAGCAGTAGGAGCCCAGGGCCGGCTCCAGCTTCCAGGCTATGGCCGCGGCCGCCGTTATGGGAAAGCCGTCTATCATGCAGGCTATGCCCCGGCCCTTGAGGGCGAGCATGAGCCCGGCGGCCGTGGCCAGCTCTGCCCCGGCGAAGGCGGCGGCTATTGACGCCGCCCCTTCTTTGCCCCGGGCAAAGGGGCCGCGCTCCCGAACGGCGTCGACGATGACCCGGCGCTTGCGCTCGAGCATATCGTCGCTTATGCCGGTGCCGCGGTCTATGACCGCTTCAGGGTCGAAGCCGTAGGCGACGAGCAGCGCCGCCGCGCTTGCGGTATTGCCTATGCCCATATCACCTATGGCTACCATATCGTAGCCCTCGGCTTCGGCGAACTCAGCCAAGCGCTTGCCGTTGTCCAGGCAGGCCTGGAATTCCGCCCGGCTCAAGGCGGCTTCCTTGGCGAAATTCTTCGTGCCCCTCACCGCTTTCATGGAAAAATAGCCGGGAGCCTTGGCGCCCGGGCGCCCGCCCTCCGCGCCGCG
>JBGSKZ010000040.1:0-2823 GCA_041741035.1 Treponematales bacterium | reverse complement strand
TCGCCGCCTGCTCTTCCCCCGAAGCGGGCTCAAGCGCCATCCCTCCCTTGCTGGTACGCATGGCCCTGGAGAGCGGCCATGACCATCCCGCGGCGCAGGCGGCGAGGGAGCTGCCCAGGCTGGCCGAAAGCGCTTCGGGAGGGCGTATCAGGCTGCGCGTATACGAGGACGGCTACCTCGGCGATGATACCGAAGTAGTGGAGCAGCTCCGCTTCGGAGGCATCGATTTGGCGGTCGTCAGCCTCCGGGCCCTGGATGCCGTGGCGAAAAGCGCGCCTCTCCTGGGCAGGAGCGGCGGCTTTCCCGACGCGACGGCGATGGATAGGGCCTTCGAAGGGCGTGAAGGAGCCCTGCTGGCGGCTGAGCTTGAGGCCGAGCGCCTGCTCCTCGTATCCTGGTACGATGGCGGGCCCGAGTGCTACCTCTTGCCGCGGGAGACGGAAATACGCTCGCTCCTGGGTCTGCGCATAGGGGTCGAGCGCTCCAAAGCCGTATTGGAAGAGCTAGCCGCCGCCGGGGCCATACCGGTGCCGCTCTCTGCTATGGAATTCCGCCGTACCCTCGAAGCGGGCATGGTGGACGGCGTTCGCGCGCCGCTGGCTTTCGTCCTGGCGAACCGCCTCGACGCGGATTACCGGGTAGTGCCCATTCCGGATTCCCGCGTACCCCTGCTGGTTATAGGCAGCCGCGTTTCGCTTATGAAGATGCCGGGCGTCGACCGGGCGTCGCTTTCGGAGTCGGTGCGCGCATCGAGGGCTTTCCAGGCGGATGCCCTTGGCTTCATGGAAATTCGTTTCGCTCGGGATAATCCGCTAGCTTGGGCGTTCCCCCTGGGCGAAAATCGATGATCGCTTATCGCCGCATCCGCGGCCTGCGCCATTTCGCCGACGCCCCGATTAAGCTCAAGCTGCTCATACTCGTCTTCGTTGTGCTTGTCTTTCCCTTCTCGCTGGCCATCCAGCTGATAGGTTCCAACGCGGCGGCCATCGACTCGTTCAGGAAGGATATCGATGTCTACGCCGCCATCAACAGGTTGCGGACGGCCAATGCGGACAACCTGAACCTGCTCCGCATATTCATCGACACGGGTAGCATGGAAGACCTTAACGGCTATAATCAGGGTATCGATCGCCTCGTAGCCGCTTACAAGGAGCTATCGCGCGAAGGCGGCGATATCGAGCTGGCGCTCCTGCTCCACTCAATATGGAATTCCTTCGACTCCTGGTATGAAGAGGCCCACATGGCCATACGGCAGCGCATCACGGGAAGCGGGGAATCATATTCGTCATTTTACCGCGCCGAGCGCATAGGCCGCTATCTTGACGGTTACATATCCCAGTTGCTCGACCGCAGCCTGGTCGTGGGAACGGAGACGTATCGCCTGCGCGTCGAGCAGGCTCGCCTTACCAGGACTATCGCCATAGCCATACTGTTCGCCTTCGCCGGCTTTTGCGTAGGCTTCGCCCTCTTCTTCGCCGGCTTCATAACGCGGCCCCTGCACAGCCTCGCGGCGGCCGCGGGCAAGATGTCGGCCGGAGAGCTTGAGGTCGGCGCCTTGCGGGTGGAATCGGCGGACGAGGTAGGAGCCTTGACCGCGTCTTTCAATTCGATGAACGCCCATATCGTGGCCTTGGTGCGCGACCTTAAGGAAAAAGCCGCGCTGGAGCGCCGCCTCCACCGGGAAGAGCTGCGCAATTCCACGAACCAGAAGATGCGTAAAGAGGCGGAGTTCCTGGCCCTGCAGGCGAGGATTAATCCGCATTTCCTGTTCAACACCTTGAATACCATATCGCGGGACGTAATGCTCCGCGGGGGCAAGGATACGGTGGCTCTGGTCGACGCCCTTTCCGCTCTGCTGCGCTACGGCCTCGAGCAGGGTTCCGGCATAGTAAGCCTGGCGACCGAGCTGGAAATCGTAAGAAAGTATGCGTTCATACAGCACTACCGCTTCGATAACCGGGTAAGCATAGAGATCGATTGCAGGCTCGAAGACCCCGATTCGGTGCGGCTGCCCGCCTTCAGTATACAGCCGCTGGTGGAGAACGCCTTTATCCATGGCCTTGAACCCAAGCTGGACGGAGGAGTCATACGGGTGGAGGCCTTCAAGCGCGGCGCGGCGGCGCACATCAGGGTATCCGACAACGGCATTGGCCTCGACGCCGCCCGCTTGAAGGCCATACGGCATTCCCGCGAGAAGGAGAGCTGGGGGCATACCTCGTCCATAGGCTTATCCAATGTGCACGATCGCCTCAAGCTCTTCACCGGCGAAAAAGAATGCTTCAGCATACGCAACGTGGACAGCGGCGGCACACTGGCGGAAATCATCGTAAGCGGGGCGGAGCGATGAAGCGCGCCCTGCGGCTTTTAATCGCCGACGACGAGAAGATCGAGCGGGATTGCGTGCGCTTTTTCGCCGCGGGCTTTTCCCCGCCCTTCGCCGCGATACGGGAGGCGGCCAACGGCGTGGAAGCCGTCGACGCGGCGAGGGATTTTCGCCCCGATATCATCATCATGGATATAAAGATGCCGGGCAAGAGCGGGGTGGAGGCGGCGGAAGAGATTCGAGCCATCGATTCCAGGGTGCGCATACTCTTCCTGACCGCCTTCGGCGAGCTCGAGTACGCCAGGGCGGCGTTCAGGGTACGGGCCGATGACTTCATGGTCAAGCCGGTATCGGAATCGGCCTTCCGGGAAGCCCTGGGTAGGGCGGTACTGTCGCTGGAGGAGGCGGGCGCGCTTGAGCCCGGCGACGGCGGGCCCGCGTCGGGCCGCCTGCGCGAGGGCGAAAGCGCTCTGCTCGAGGCCATACGGCAGGGCCTAGCC
>JBGSKZ010000039.1:0-1052 GCA_041741035.1 Treponematales bacterium | reverse complement strand
GGAAGAGCCCTTAAAATTCGCTCGCTTTTGGATACTGCAGGCCATTACCGTGGTCATCGTGCTCGTGCCGGTGAGCGTCGCGCTCGGCGGCGCGGGCTCGGCGGCTTTGCCCGGGCTCTCCGTGGCCGGAATGCTCATATGGGCGCTAGGCCTGGCTATCGAGAGCCTCGCCGACGCGCAAAAATCCGCCTTTAAGAAGGCGGGCAAGCCTGGCTTCATACGCTCCGGGCTATGGTCCTGGTCGCGCCACCCGAATTATTTCGGCGAAACCCTCGTATGGTCAGGCCTATATATCTACTGCCTCCCCATGCTCGGCTCCGCGTCTATACCCTCGCTCGTGAGCCCTTTTGGGATAACGGCCCTGCTCCTCTTCGTGTCGGGCATACCCCTTCTTGAGAAGGCTGCGGACAAGAAATTCGGCGGCCAGGAAGACTACGAATGCTATAAGCGGGCCACCAGCGTCTTCGTGCCGCTGCCTCCTAGAGGCACGCGAAGCTAAAGTCGCCCCCGGCGAAATTCATCCATACGATAGCCTATATCTCGCATACCACATGAAAAAGGGGCTTCGCCTAAACGAAGCCCCCGTTAATCAGGACGCGATCGAGCTATTTGCGCTCAAGCTCTATCTGAGCCACGGCCAGGCAGGCTATGGGCACCGAGTACGGCGAGCAGGACACGTAATTGAGCCCGGCCTCCATACAGAAGCGCACGTTGTCGGGGTTGGCGCCGTGCTCGCCGCAGAGACCCATTTCCAGGCTGGGACGCGTCATCCTGCCGCGGCGGGCAGCCATGGCCACGAGTTCCTTCACAGGGGCGGCCAGGGTGGAGAAGGGGTTGCCGTCTATGAGGTCGAAGGTGGAATAGTCGGGCATGAAGCCGTTGAAGTCGTCGCGGCTTATGCCTAAGGTGGTCTGGGTAAGGTCGTTCGTGCCGAAGCTGAAGAATTCGCCGTATTTGGCTATCTCCCCGGCTACCAGCGCGGCGGCAGGCAGCTCGATCATCGTGCCTACCCGGTAATCGAGGGGTTTGGCGCCGAGCTTTTGGCGCACTTC
>JBGSKZ010000038.1:0-2131 GCA_041741035.1 Treponematales bacterium | reverse complement strand
CCCTGCATTATCTGCTCGAAAGCTTCGATTCCGACGTAGTTATCATAGACTACCGGGTACGCGGCTTCACCCGCGATCAGCGCGGGCGCAAGCTCTTCATAGACCACGATATCGGCTCGATACAGGACTACATATCCGATGATTTTCTGGAGGGCTATACAGCGTACGACGTAAATATCGTGTCCGATAATAACTTCCATACCAAGATGCGGAAAAAGGAGTTGATGCTCAAAGACTACCTGTTCGGCGACGAGATCACGAACCTTGGCGTCAATGAGCGCAAGCGCATAAAGAAATCCCTGGACTCGGAGATCCAAGAATTGTTCGAGTGCAAGAACTTGCTTGGCCGCGGCGGCTACGTATGAGCGGTGCCGAGGACGCGGGAAACGGCAGGGGAGCCTCGGCAGGGCCGGGGGAGGGGCGTCGCGAGCTGCGTCGCGAGCTGCGAGAACTGCTGAATCCCGGACAGGGCATGTTCTACTACGCGGGCGGCGCGCTCGTAGAGGCGCGTACCGCCTACCAGCGGGCGGAGATCGTGGAGAGCGAGGCCTTAGGCAGGGTACTGCTGCTTGACGGGGTAAGCCAGCTGGCCGAACGCTGGGAGTACCGCTACCATGAGCCCATGGTGCACCCGGCCCTCCTGGCGCACCCGAATCCCAAGGCCGTGCTCGTGATCGGCGGCGGGGACGGAGGCGTGCTCCGCGAGGTTTTGCTGCATAAAACGGTAGAGCGCGTGGATTTAGCCGAGCTGGACGAGGAAGTGGTCGCGTTCTGCCGCAGGGAGCTAGGCTCCGTGCACCGGGGAGCGTTCGACGACCCGCGCGTGCGCTTGCGTTTCGGCGATGGCAGGGCCTTCGTTGAGGGCGGTGGCGAAGCGTATGACGCCATAATCATGGACATGACCGATCCCATGGGGCCTTCGCGCTTTCTCTATACCAAGGAATTCCTCGTTTCCGCGCGCGAGCGCTTATCGGGCGATGCCGGCGTGTTCGTCATGCATGGCGAGTCGCCTATTACGCGCCCGGCAGCCTATGCCTGCATAGGAAGCACCCTGCGTTCGGTCTTTCCCCTCGTTCGCGCGGCAAGCGCCTTCGTGCCCATGTACGGTACGCTGTGGAGCTACCGTTATGCGAGCGCTAGCACGGACCCGCTATGCTTGTCTCCCGATGAAGTGCGCGCGCGCATAGGCTCGCGCATGAGCGCCATTCCCGTGTACACTACGGACGCGCTCTGGCCCGCGCTGTTCGCGCCGGATCCCGCCTGCCTGCAGGCGGAAGCGCACGCCGATGGCCGCGTGATTACCGATGGCGCGCCGGACTTCCCCGACGCATTCGATCCTACGGAGGGCTAGCAAAGTGGCGCAAGGCGAGCTGCCCTGGCTTAAGACGAGCCAGAGCGTTCTGCACGATTATGGTATATTCAAGAGCCGGGAACTCATAAGCCGGGGCCCTCACGGCAAGGAAGGCCGATTTATCGTCCTCGACGCGCCGGATTGGGCCGTGGTCGTGCCCGCCATGATACATGAGGGTAAGCGCTGTATCCTTACGATCAGGCAATATAGGCACGGCGCGGGCGAAGCCTGCGCGGAATTCCCCGGCGGCGTCATAGAGCCCGGGGAGGAGCCAGCCGCCGCAGCGGCGCGCGAACTCCTTGAGGAGACGGGCTACCGGGCCGGGCGCGTCATAGCCTTAGGCTCCTGTTACCCGAATCCGGCGTTCATGTCCAATCGCCTGCATATATTCGCCGCGGAAGAGCTGGAAGCGCGCGGCGGCCAGGAACTCGACGAGCACGAATTGGTGGACCTGCATATAGAACCCGAGGACGAGGTGCTCAAGGCGCTGGGAGACCCGCCTTGGAGCCATGCCCTCATGGCTACGGCCGCCTGGTACTATGCGCGCTATCGCGCCGCCGCCGAGGGAGCGAAAGCGGCAGACGGCGGCGCGCCGGCTTGAGCGCTGGGGAGCTATAGGCCCAGGCCCGCGTAGAAATCGCCGCTGCGCGTATCTACAGCCACCATGGCCGGCAGGCCGTCAAGCTCGATCAAGCGTACCGCTTCCATGCCCAGCTCGGGCCAGTCCAGGAGGCGCTGCGAGCGGACGAAGCGAGCCGCGGCCAGCGCGGCGGCCCCTCC
>JBGSKZ010000037.1:0-5305 GCA_041741035.1 Treponematales bacterium | reverse complement strand
GTCGAGCTCCGCGAGGGCCTTGAGGAGGGCCGTGGAATCCGGGCCCCCCGAAAAGGCCACGAGAACCCGGGACGCGGCGCAGGCATGCAGCCGCAGGAAGGCATCGAGCGCCGTAACGACGGATCGGTTATTCAACGCGTGCGTATCCTTTTATCAAGGCGCATAATAAGCTTATGGCCGCCCGATTCGGGCGGCCATAGGCGGCATAATTTCAGCCGATATACGGTTAAGAGCTTGCGTCGGGCAGGCCGGCTTACTTGCCAGGCGCGGGAGTTCCGGCCGCGGGAGCGCCGGCAGCGCCGGGGGCTCCTGCAGCGGGAGCGGCTTCCGCTGCGGGAGCGGCTTCCTCTACCTCGACTTCGCCCTTAGCGTATTTAACCAGCACCACGACCTGATCCTCGGCCGCGAGTATCTTCACGTCCTTGGAATGCGCGATATCGCGCACGTGGATGGAGTGGTTGGCCTTAAGCTCGGTCACGTCTATAACGAACTTCTCAGGCATGTCTTTAGGCAGGCATTCGACCTCGATTTCGTGCACAGGATGCTCGAGTATGCCGCCTTCGCGCACGCCCACCGGTATGCCGGAGAGATGCACCGACACCTTGGCGCGCATTATGACGCCGCTCTGCACCTCAAAGAAGTCCACGTGCTTGATCGTGCCCTTAAGCCAATCAAGCTGGCGATCCTTGATCATGCACTCATAGGAATCTTTGCCTACGACGAGCTTGACGATGGTGCTTTCGGATACGCCCTTCGTGGCCTTGCCGAATTCGATAGCGTCGAGCACGAGAGGCACGCATCGGCCTTGGCGGTTATAGATGACCGCGGGAATTTTGCCCTGCCTGCGAAGGCTGTTAACGGCGCCTTTGTTGCTTACTTCGCGGGCGCCGGCGTTTAAGACATGCTGGCTCATGGATATGTTCTCCTCGCTCTTGGCGTATAGTCTGCGCTGGGACGGCAGGATTCGAACCTGCGATTGGCGGCACCAAAAACCGCTGACTTACCGCTTGTCGACGTCCCAATATCCGGACCCAAAATGGCACGGGGTGGCATAGTTATATACTGAAACGCGCAAGCGTGTCACGGGGTTAAGCGGTCATTTCAGAGAAAAGGGGCCCGCGGAGCCCCAAAAACCCCGAGCCCCGCTATTGCGGTATTTCTTCGTCGGAATCGTCGCCGCGGTCATAGGCCGCTACGATGGAATCCTGTAGCCGCGACCTGAAATCGGGGCTGATGGGATGGGCTATATCTTTATACTCCCCTGTCTTAGTCTTTCTGCTGGGCATGGCTATGAACACGCCGGTCTTTCCTTCAATGATTTTCACGTTATGTATGACGAAACAGTCGTCGAAGGTGACGGTCACATAGGCCTTAAGCTTACCTTCGCTAGATACCCTACGGATGCGGATGTCGGTAATTTCCATGCGGCGCCTCTCCTTGCCGATTGATGTACAAGCCCAGGATATTCTAAACCGAGTATGGTAGGCGCGCAAGCGGAAAGGATAGATAACTCTCGATACCCTGGTCTAGCAGCCTTCCATGGGCGGCAAGCGCGCGCTTTTCGTCGCCGAATACGCCAAACAGGCAGCTACCCGAACCGCTGAGCGAATAAAAATCGGCTCCCAGCTTAGCAAGGCTGCGCCTGAGCGCCCCAAGGCCCGGGTACGGGCCGACGAGCGCATCGAAAAAGTCGTTGCGGAAGCGCCAATCGGCGGGACGGCGGCGAGAGAAGGAGGCTATATCGCCTTGCAGCCTTCGCTCCAGACCCGCGTCGGCGCTCTCTCCCGCCGAAAGCCGCGCGTCATCCAAGAGGCGAAACGCGTCTTTGGTGGCTATGGGAAAGGCCGGCCTTGCCAGCACGAGCGTATAATCGAGCCGCGGCTCCATGGCTTCCACCAGCTCTCCCCTGCCACGCACGGCGGCGCAGGAGCCCCCGAGAAAGAAAGGCAGGTCCGAGCCTATGGCAGCCGCCATGGAGGCGAGCCCCTCGTAGCCGCAGGCGCTAGGCAGGAGCGTATGCAGCGCCTTCAGCACGGCTACGGCGTCGCTGGAGCCGCCGCCTAAGCCCGCGCCGGAAGGTATGCGCTTGACGGCGCGTATCTCTATACCGGGCACGGGCATGCGCGCCCGCCGTAGCGCCTCCGCGTACAGGACTGCGGCCTTATACATCGTGTTATGCTCCGCGTCGCAATCGCAGGCGCAGTCGAGCCTTATGCCCGCTTCGTCCACCAGGGATAATTCTATGCTGTCGCAGAGGCTTATGGCTTGAAAAATACTCGCTATGGGATGGTAGCCATCGTCGCCGCGGGGGCCTACGGCAAGAGAAAGATTGATTTTAGCCGGCGCTTCTATGCTCAGGCTGCGCTTCATGGGCGCAGTATAGCAGATGGCCGGGCCTTTCCATACGAAATACCAAATTTAGCGAGCGAATATGGTTGACAGACACTCGATCTGTCTTTTAGATTTCACCTACGAAAGCCACAATGGCAAGCGAGTCCGCGCAGGCGCAGGCCGGGCGGAAAAAAATACAGGGAGGACCTGACATGGACCCGATACGGGAAACGGCTATGCCGAACGAATCGTTCGATCTGGCGCTTATCGGCGTCGGCGAATACGTCCAGGCTCCCGAGGCTCCCTTCGTTCGTTTCGATGATTACGAGGACGATTACGAAGACGACTTCGAGGAGGAAGACGACTTCGACGATTTCTCGGACGAAGATGACGACTTCGGCGACGAGGATGACGATTTCGAGGAAGAGGACGACTTCGAGGACGAGGAAGAGTTCGAAGAAGCCGACGATTACGAGTACGAAGACGACATAGACTACAACGACTTCGACGAGTGAGCCACCCTCGCTAAAAGAAACAGCCGCGGGCCTAGGGCCCTGCGGCTGTTGTTTTATTCGGCCTCCGGCTTGTTCCCCGGCGTCTCATGCGCCGCTATGGGGCTCAATTCGGCCTCGAACCAGAGCTTTTCCAGTTCGTAGAAGGCGCGGGCGCCCAGGCTCATGATGTGCACGACGAAATCTCCGAAATCGACCAGGCACCATTCTTCGTCCTCCGCGAGGCGAGGCCGCCGCACGGGGACTATGCCTTCCGCGGCCAAGTGGTCTTCCAGGTGACGCAGGAGGCCGCGCATATGCGTGGAGCTCGTGGCGCTGGTAAGCACGAAGAAATCCGTCCACGAGGACAGCTTCCGGAGGTCCATCACCACCGTATCGCCGCCATTATAATCGGCGAGGAGCTGCCCGCAGGCTAGCACCGTTTCACGCATGTCAATTGACACAGTACCTCCCGTCAAAATCTCTTCCAAGTATAATCACAAAATCCGCGGGGGCGGAACTGTTTAGTTCAGGGTCGCCGCTTACTATATTTTCACAGCGTATTACATTAGCCACCATGGATGCCGCGGCCTCGTAGTTGAAGCGGTACTGTATCTGGGTCTTGGCTATATCCTGGCTTGGGGCATTGCCTATGGACACGATCTCATAGCCGAAGCTTTCATAAATATTCGCCGTTTTCTGCGCGAGGCCGCTGGAGGCGGTACCGTTGAGTATCTCGAGGGTAAATACCTTGTCCTCGACGGCCGTCGCCTCCGCGTTTAAGAGGGCGTTGAGGGTCTGCTTCACGATATCCTTGACCAGCTGCCCGTCCCAGGCGGGAAAGAGCAGCTGCTTGCCCTCCACGTTCCTGTAGGTGCCGGTTAGGCGCTGTATGACAGCCCTATCCATGTCCATGCGGGCGAATTCGACGAGCAGGCGCTCGAAGGAGAGGGGCTTCAGATTGGTGCGCACGCGCTTGGACAGCTCCGCGAGCAGGTCCTTCTGGAACAGATAATCGGAACGCTCGCCTATGCGGCGCAGCAGGGCCTGAAACAGGAGCTGCCGCCTGGCCACGCCCTCGCTTTCGGGGCGGTCGCTGTCCTGGTATTGGGCGTAGAGGGCCATCTTGCCGCCGTCAAGCTGCACGGAGCCGGCGGGCAGCGAAAAGCCGCGCTCGTCGATAGTGCCGCTTACCCTGTTGGGCATGAAGATAGACACGCCGTCGAGCATGTCCACCAGGTCGCCGTAGGCCTGCATGGTGAATACGATGTAGTAATCCAGGTTCGTGGCGCAGAGCGAGGCGAGCTCCTGAACGTAGGGCACCGGATCGGACTGCTTGTACAGAAGGTCTATGCGGTCGAAGCGGTTGAGCGAGCGCAGTATGAGCCCGGTCTCGGCCGGTATGTCCAGCAGGGCTCCCCGGGCATTGCCCGGATAATACATGAGCACTTGGGTGGAGAGCGGCTTGCCGTTGTGCTCGAGTATCAGGGCTATATTGATGGGCCTGTCCTCATCCACGGCTTTTTGTATGGGTTCGACTTGGAGCAGCGAAGCCATGGCCACGCCGAAGGCCACCATGGCGGCGATGATGATGAGAAGGAAAATTACGCTCTTATCGATGGCGCTCTTAGGCATGGTTCGGCATTCTTTCCAGGTTTGGCATTGTACAGGATGGCCCCATCAATCGCAAGCGGCCAGGCCGTAAAGCCTCTCCTTCGCTATTATGCGGGCGGCAGCCTCGGGCACGAGCCTTCGCCAGGCTCCGCCGCTTTTTATGCGCTCGCGCACCAGGGACGAGGAAATCGCTATGAGGCTGTTGGCCGCGCGCATATGGGGAAAGGGCAAGGCTCCCCGGCCGTCGGGGCTTTCATTCCCGCCGGGCCGCCCTTCGCCGCCGCGCCGCGCCACGACGAGATCGGCCAGCTCGAGTATGGCGGCCGGCTCGCGCCAGGAGCCGAAGCCCCTGGCCAGGTCGTCGCCTATGGCGAGCCCCGGCTTACCCCGCGGGGCGTAGCGCGCTATGGCGTGGCGTATGGTGTCCACCGTATAGGAAGGCCCCTCGCGCTTAAGCTCGCAGTCGTCGACGATAAAGAGCGGGTCGCCTTCCACCGAGGCGCGCAGCATAGCCAGGCGCATATCCGCGCCGGGGTCGTCTACCAGCGCCTTATGCGGGGGCTCGAGGGCCGGCACGAGCAGCACGCGCTCGTAGCCGTACTCGCAGGCGAGCTCCTCGGCGAGTATGAGGTGCCCCAGGTGCACGGGGTTATACGAGCCGCCGAGTATGAGCAGCCTCAAGCGCCGCTCCACCCGTCGGGCGCCGCGGGAGCCTCCGCCTCCAGCACGAAACGCAGGAAGGCTTGGGAAAGCCCGTCGAGCCCCTCGCTGGAGAAACAGGATATGCCGTACACGGTTTCGCCGGGCAGCAGGGCCTTCAGCTCGTCGAGCCTGCCCTCGGTTTCCGGCAGGTCCAGCTTGGTGCCTAT
>JBGSKZ010000036.1:0-4198 GCA_041741035.1 Treponematales bacterium | reverse complement strand
GGCGAGGAGGCCGCGCGCGTGGCCCGCGGCTTAGGCGCTCGGCTGCTCGTCGTGCCGGAACCGTCCGCCCGCATGCGCCTCTTAAGCGCCTACCTCGCGGGCTTTGCCTCTCTCCTCGAGCGCGACGGGAAAGGCGCCGATTACGAGCACCGCTACGAGAACCTGGTGCAGGCCCTGCCCGATATCGTGTACGAGCTCGATCCGCAGGGCGTCATTACCTTTCTCAATAGTTCCATCGAGCTGCTCGGCTACAAGCCCGGCGAGCTTATCGGCAAGCATTTTTCTATCCTCCTGCACGAAGAGGACGCTAAAGCCGTCGACCGGGATAAGGTGCTGACGGATTATCTAGGCCAGCATACGGGACTTGCCTTAAGCCCAAAGCTTTTTAACGAGCGCAGGAGCATAGAGAGGAGAACTTCCGAGCTTGAGGTGCGGCTTAAGAAGAAGCACCATACGGGCTTCGCCAGCAGCGACCTCATAGGCGAAGTGATATCCTACGGCGAAGTCTCCGCCGCCGGCGAATACGACGTTAGCGGTATTCGCGACTTCAAAGGCTCGGTAGGCATCATACGGGACGTAACCCTGCGTCGGAAATCAGAGGAGATGCTCAGGAAATTGTACCAGGCGGTAGATCAGCTCGCTTCCTGCGTGTTCGTCGTCAACCACGCCTTCGAGACCGAGTACGTAAATCCGGCTTTTTTCCTCCTTACCGGCTTCTCTCCCGCCGAGGTGATAGGCCGTTCTATTTTCCGCTTTTTCGCCTTCCCGCCCGAGAAGGCCGAGGGTATGCGCAAGCACGTGCAAGACGGCTTCGACATTCGCGAGGAAGTCATCGTGCCCAAGGCTCGCGGCGGCCAATTCTGGGTTGACTTCGCGCTCTCCCCCGTTCGCTCGCCCAACGGCATCGTGACGCATGCCATTGCCATCGTGGACGACGTGAGCGCGCGCAAGGGCATGGAAGAATTGCTTAAGGCGGCCCGCCGGGAGGCGGACAACGCGAATCAGGCGAAAACGCGCTTCTTGGCGAGCATGACCCACGAGCTTAAGAATCCCATCACTGGCATCATGACCGCGGCCAAGCTTATTCAAATGGTTCCCGAGGAAGGGCCGAAGCGCGCGTCGAGCATATTGGAATACGCTCAATCGCTGCAGGACATACTCGGGGGCATACTGGACTATGTCCGTTCCGAAGGCGGCGATTCCGTTATTCACCGCCTCAGCTTTCCCCTCTCGGCATTTATGGAGACGACTTGCGCTCCGTACAGGCGGAATGCCGTGGCCAAGGAGCTCGACTTTAAGCTGCAGCTTCAGGGCGATGACACTATAGACAGCGACCCAGACCGGCTTGGAAGGGCGATAGGCATCCTGATCGACAACGCGGTCAAATTCACCAATGCCGGCGCCGTGATCGTGAGCGCGCAGGTGGAACGCATGGAAGGAAACGTTCCCCACCTGCGGGTACTCGTGAGCGATACCGGCCTTGGCATAGAGTCTCAGGACAAAGACCGCATATTCCAGCCTTTTACGCGCGTTGGAGAGATACGCGGCGTTGAATCGAGGGGGGCGGGCATAGGCCTAGCCCTTGCCCGCAACCTCGTGCGGGTGCTCGGCGGCGAGATACGCATGGATAGCCGCCCGGGCTCGGGCAGTTCCTTCACCCTTATCGTGCCATCGGGCGTGCCGGCCAGCATAGAGCATAGCCATGCCGGGTCGCCCTATGTCCTGCTCCTGGTAGATGACAATGAAGTGAACCTCGAGTATATGCGCACGCTTATAGAGAATGCCGGTTATAAGGTGCAAACCGCGGCGAGCGCCGCTGAGGCCTTTAAGGTGCTCGAGGCGCATTACGTCGACGCGGCTATTTTAGATATTCAAATGCCCGGCTATAACGGTTTTGAGCTGGGCAAGGCCATACGGGCGTACGCTGGCAGCCGTTATGCACCCAGCATGCCGCTTTTCGCTATGACCGCGCATGATCCTGGCGAGCTCGTGGAACCGGGACGCGTGTTCCGCGAGGTATTTACCAAGCCCGCGGATATACGCGGCCTCCTCGCGGCCGTGCGAGATGCGCTTGTCGAGCGCGAGACGGTATCGACCCTGTACTTCAACGCTAATTTCGCCGGCAGGAAGAATGAGCGCATAGCCGCCATAGCGGTACTTCGCGAGAGCGCCATGGAAGCCCTTTCGCGCATACGCCTGGCCTTAAGCGAGGAAGCTTCCCGTATCGACGTGCGCAGCGAGGCGGGAAAACTCAGCTCCTTATTCCAGCGTTTCGGGCATCCGGCGGCGCTTGAGCTCGTTAAGCTCTTTATTGAGTACTACGCCATTGAAGAACCGGAATTGCTTTTGGGCATACTGGAGCGCATGGAAGGCATGGCCCTGCGCGCGCTCGCCGGCGCGGAGCGGGAGGGGCTACTATGATCGCGCTGATCGTGGACGACGATGCGCCTAATCGGGAGCTCCTCACCCGCATGCTTGCCCGGCTCGGGTGGCTGTCCGATAGCGCTTCGTGCTGCTCCGAAGCATGCGACGCCTGTACGCGCGTCAGATACGACTATGTGCTGCTCGATATCTGTATGCCCGTGACCGACGGTTATGCCTGCGCCAAGGCCATACTAGCCGCGTATGCGCGGGAGGAAGGTCCTTCGGGCAGCCCTCCCCATAAGCCCATTTTCATTGCCGTAAGCGGCGCTGACGGCCTTGCCGGCGACGATCAGTCCTTATTCGACCGCTTCTTGCAAAAACCCTACGGCCTGTCCGAGCTCAAGGCTATACTGAATTAAGGCGAAAAGCTACGCATCCCTTGACATTATTATCTGTTTTCTGTATTGTAAGCCTAACAACGACGCAGGGTAGAGCAGTTGGCAGCTCGTCGGGCTCATAACCCGGAGGTCGTAGGTTCGAGTCCTACCCCTGCTAAAAAACAAAGGTCACGCGAAAGCGTGGCCTTTGTTTTTGATAAGGCAGGGCTAGGACTCGAACCGCAGTGAGCGCCGAGCGCATAGCGAGGAAAAGCGCGCAAGGATGCGCGCGGAAGCGAACGAAGGCGCCCGCAGGCTCGAGGCAGGAAGGCGAGGGCCGGAGGGAGAGATCCTACCCCTGCTAAAAAACAAAGGTCACGCGAAAGCGTGGCCTTTTGCTTTTTGATAAGGCAGGGCTAGGACTCGAACCGAGTCAGCGCCGCGAGCCGCAGCTAGACGCTGACACGCGTTATGCGTTCTCCAAAGCATTAAGAATAACATCAATACTATCTCGGGCTTGCTTACTCTCCAGGCGGACTCGATCAATGAACCACGGGCGATTAGCGCTTTGCGGGAAGCCTCGAATCGCATCAGGATTATGTCCATATTGCACGATAAGCCTTACCAGTCGGAGGAATTTACCGCCCTATCCCTTCGAGACTATTTACCTGCGCTGATCGATTGCGGTTTCGGCTCGGATAAATGACGGCCGATTGCTTTTATCGATTCAGGACGACGGGCATGGCATGCCGGAAAGCGCAAGCTTCTAAGTACCAACGGGTTTTGGCCCTCAGTTCGTCAAGATACTGACGGAGCAAATGGGAGGAACTATAAAGATTGAGCGAGGCAAGGGCACGAAAGTCATGATGCAGTTTGAAGACTGAAAGCGAGACCGCTGCGGAGCACTTTCCGTTATGCAAATCGCCGCTAGGCGGATAGAAGAGTTAGGGCTAACTAAGCGCCGCCCGCAAGCGCGCTTCGGCTTCGCGCGCCAGCTCACGCCGTTCCCGGTATGGAATATCGAGCCTTCCTAGCCAGCGGAGTTCCGCGGTAATAGGGGCCGCGGCGCTCTTTGCCGCTGCGGACTCCTGGTTCGCCGAGCGGGGCATGGATACGGTGCGGGGGCCGATCAATCCGGTGGCCGAATGCTGGGGAGCCCTCGTCGACGGCTTCGGCAAGCCTCCGGTATATATGTCGCCGCATAACCCGCCGTACTATGACGAGCTTATCAAGCGTAGCGGCTTCCAGGGCGTAAAAGACCTGCTTGCCTATGAGGCCGACGCAGGCGCCGGCTATGCGCTACCCGAGCGCTTCAAGCGCTTTGAGGCCATCGTCGCGTCGCGCCGGCCCGGCATGACGACGCGAAGGATCGATACCCGCCATCTCGAGCGCGAAGCGGAGCATATCAGGCGTATCCTCAACGCGAGCGTGGACGGCAACTGGGGTTTCGTGCCGGT
>JBGSKZ010000035.1:0-1221 GCA_041741035.1 Treponematales bacterium | reverse complement strand
CTAGCGGCCGCAAGGCCGCCCATGCGAGAAAGGAGGCATACACGATGATTGACGCAAACAGGAGGGCCTCGGCCCTCTAACGCGTTCCCCGGGGGCTCCGCCCCCGGGGTTTTCTTTGCAGCCCGACAGCAATTAAAACATGCGGCTTTTGAAAAGACACCGTGGCTAATGATGGATGGGGCAGGTAAGCGCTCTTCGGGTTTTTATCCTGCATACTTAAGCAGGAGCGCGGGAGCCCTTCCGGAAAAGGGTTGTTTATTTCCAATCAGGAGCGCTTGCGGAGGGTCGATGGGTATACGCCTTGTTCAACAAGGGAACGCACTTTCCTGCGCACTTCCTCTATGTCCGGCCTATACGTGACGCCAAACCACGATTCGGGGCTGTGAAGCACTCGAACGGCAGCCAGATCATCCTGTATAAGGATCCTAATGGCGCCGGGGAGATAGAACTCCGCTTTTTGGTCGCCGCTGTTCGTTGCCAGGAAATCTTCCATAAGGCTAGATAATTGGCTCATTATTCGAGGGGTGAACCCCCATAGATTCATTGAAACCGTCGTACGTTCAAGATAGATCCGCTGGCTCCCGTCTTTACCCGTGGAAATGATCTGCCTGTTTCCATTATCTGCAGTACTGGCCTCTAGCTTTGTATGCTCAACGATCTCGGTCAGATTAGCTCTATTGTCAATCTCGCAGATTCCCCTAGCTACGGGACCGTGATTACTGAGCGTCTTTCCCAGCTCAAAGCCGACCATAGCGTACTCATTCGACCCAGGCTTTTTTTGCGCGAGGAAATCATGCATCAATGAGTATGAAAGTGGTCCATAGTAGTCGTCCGCGTTCATGACCGCGAAGGGCGAGTCGATGATATTCCGGGCGCACCAGAGCGCATGGCCAGTACCCCAGGGCTTTTCACGCAAGCGAAGCGCTTCCTTGCCGGCCCACTGAGTCGGAGTGTCGCCGGTTTCCTGGTAGGCAAGCCGGATCGTAAGCCCCGTCCTAAGCCGGTCGAGAAGAAGCGTCCTAAAGTCGTTTTCCATTGCCTTTCGAATAATGAAGACGACTTCCTGAAATCCGGCTCTTTCGGCATCGAAGAGCCCGTACTCCATAATCGTTTCACCGTCCGGGCCTATGGGCGCGAGCTGTTTTATACCGCCGAACCGGATGCCGATGCCGGCGGCCAGAACCACCAGGCTAGTCTTACCGCCTTCGAACTGGCCCTCCT
>JBGSKZ010000034.1:0-3379 GCA_041741035.1 Treponematales bacterium | reverse complement strand
TCTGCCGATCGACTGAGCCTCGGCCCGGGCCGGATCCCGGCCCCGAGCCGGGCCCGCAGGACGCGACGGACGCAAGGAGGAGGAGGGCGATGATGCGCATGTTACTACCGAGTGCGGCCACGGCCACCGTTTTACCAGTTCGCGGCGGGCGTGGCAAGCTCAAGGGGAGGGCTCCGCCGATAAAGGCAGGTTTTTGTTGACAAGTCTAAAAACAAGGACTTATTATCTCTTTACCATAGTACGTTACAGTTCCACTGTGCCGTAGGAAGCCCGGCCCCGCCCCAGCGGCGACGCGACGGGTTTTCGCAAATATCATAAGGAGCACGTTCATGGCCTACACGACCGACCTCATAAGGAACGTGGCGCTCGCCGGCCACGGCAGTACGGGAAAGACTACTCTGCTTGAGCACATCCTATTCGGCGCCGGCGCGATAGCGAAGCCAGAATTAGTTGAGTCAGGCAAGACGGTCAGCGATTACAACGAGGAAGAAATCGAGCGGAAGATTTCCGTCCACGCAGCCTTAAGCCATATGGCCTGGGGCGACAAGAAGATCAATATCATCGACACCCCCGGATCCTCGGACTTCGTGGGCGAGGTAATACTCGCGCTGCGCGCCTGCGAATCCACCCTGGTGCTGGTGGACGCCCGCTCGGGCGTGCAGATCGAGACCATAAAGACCTGGAGAAACCTGGATACCAGGAAGAAGCCGCGCATGGTGTTCGTCAATAAGCTAGACGAGGAACGCGCGCCTTTCCAGGGCGCTCTCGCCGACCTGAAAGACAAATTCAAGGGCAACTTCGTGCCCGTCACCATACCTATGGGAGAGGCCGCCGGCTATAAGGGCGTCATAGACGTGCTCAACCAGAAAGCCTACGCCCTGCCCGCCAGCCACGAGCAAAAAGAAAGCCCCGCGGAGGTTCCGGCCGAATTTAAGGATGCCATGGCCGAGGCCAGGGCCGCCCTGTCCGAAGCCGCCGCCGAGGGCGACGACGAGCTCATGGAAAAGTACCTCTCCGAGGGCGAGCTTTCCCAGGAAGAGATCGTCAAAGGCCTTGCCGAGGCCTTGGCGGGCAATCGCGTCATACCGGTATTCGCCGGCTCCGCGCTCAAGAATTCGGGCATGCTGCCCCTCCTGGACTTCTTCGCGGCTATTGCCCCCACTCCTCTCGACCATGCCCAGGAAAGCGTGAAGGGCAGCGACGCCTTCATCAGCGTGGACCCGGCCGCCCCGCTCGCGGGCATGATCATCAAGACGCAGATAGACCAGTTCTCCGGCAAGCTCTCCTTCGTCAAGGTGATCTGCGGCAAGCTGAGCACCGATACCGACTACGTGAACATGAGCGACCAGAAAAAAGAGCGCCCCTCCAAACTCTATACCGCCTTGGGCAAGAAGCTTGAGGACGTTAAGGAACTGTGCGCCGGCGATATAGGCATCATAGCCAAAAGCCCCACGCTCCGCACCAACGACACTATATGCGCGCCCGAGCGCAACGAGCAGTTCATGCCCCTTCGCCTGCCCCAGCCCGTGCACGCCGTGGCCATTACCGCGACCTCGAAGAAGGAAGAAGACAAGCTCTCCGAACTCCTGCACAAGGCCGCGGAGGAAGACTACACCTTCAGCGTGCGCTTCAACTCCGAGACCAAGGAAACGGTCATCGCGGGCATGGGCGAGCTCCACCTGAACATGATACTGGACAAGATCAAGCACAGCGCCAAGATAGCGGTGGAAACCCGCGTGCCCCGCGTAGCCTACCGCGAGACCATAACCAAGAAGGCCGGCGGCGAGCATACGCACAAGAAGCAGTCCGGCGGCCATGGCCAGTACGGAAAGGTCGTGCTCGAGGTGGAGCCGCGCCCCCGCGGCGAGGGCTACGCCTTCGAGAACAAGGTATTCGGCGGCTCGGTATCCAAGGGCTTCGTGCCCGGCATAGAGAAGGGCATACACCAGGCCATGGAATCCGGCATCATAGCCGGCTACCCGGTGGTGGACGTGAAGTCCAACCTTATGGACGGCAAAGAGCATCCCGTAGACTCGTCTGAAATGGCCTTCAAGATAGCCGCCCGCGGCGCCTTCAAGGAAGCCTGCAAGAACGCCGGCCCTACCCTCCTTGAACCGGTGAACGCCCTCACCGTATTCGTTGAGGACAAATACCTAGGCGACGTAATGTCGGACCTGTCCGGCAGGCGGGGCCGCATTTCCGGCCAGCAGCCCGTCGGCGGCGGCATCGTGGAGATAAAGGCCGAGGTGCCTCACGCCGAGCTCCTGCGCTACTCGATAGACCTGCGGGCCATGACCAGCGGCACCGGCGGCTTCGAAGTTGAGTTCGACCACTACGCGCCCATATCCGGCAAGATAGCGGAAGACGTCACCAAGGCCGCGGCTGCCTTCAAGACCCACGAGGAAGAGGAAGACTAGATTCGCTGGTAAAAACCCTAAGCCGCCCGAACGGGCGGCTTTTTTATAGCCTAGGCCTAGCGGGCGTAGTACTCGACGACGCGGCGTATATCGCCCTTGACGAAGGCCTCGTCCGCGTTGGGCCGGTTCAGCACGCGGGCGGCGGGCAACTGGTGACCGTCGAGCCTCTCCAGCCACGAGGGCCGCGCCGGCCGGCGGGGAGCGAGGCCCGCTATCCTCTCGACGAGGGCGCCGCTTACCCTGAGCTCAAGCTCGTCCCCCGGCTTAACGGCCGCGGCGGGCTTGTCCAGGCGCCTGCCGTTTACCGCCAGCTGCCCATGCGTTACCAGTTGCCTGGCCGCCGCCCGCGAAGGAGCCCAACCCAGCCTGTACACGGTATTATCGAGCCTAGCTTCCAACGCAATGAGCAAGGCATCGCCGGTCGAGCCTTCGCTGCGGGAGGCCTTGAGGTAGAGATTCCTGAACTGCCGCTCGCCCAGGCCGTAGGCGTCACGGTACTTCTGCTTCTCGGCCAGCTGTAGCGCGTACTCGCTCTTCTTGCCCGCACGGCTCTTAGGCGCCTTGCCGGGGCCGGCGGGCTTCCTGTCGAGCAGCTTATCGTATTTAGGATTGCCGAAAATATTCATGCCCAGCCGGCGCACTATCCTGCCGCGCGGCGTCCCGTTCTTCGTCATCGATACGGCTCCATTTCATTAGTGTTTTTGTAATGTATAATAGAAGGCTAGCGCCGTCAAGGGGGCCGACGGCTACCAGAGCCGCAGGCTGCCCCGGTCCTTCTCGAAGCCCAGGGACTCAAGCGCCTCCGAGTAGGGAGATTCGGCGGCCGTTTCGCCGTTTATAGTCCGGACTATGAGCGAGGAGGCGGCTGGCCCGCCGCGCTTGAAGGCGGCTATGCCGCCGAAGAGCGCGGCAAGTTCGGGGTCGTCTGGCGATACGAACACCCTCAGGTCGCGGAAGCCCGC
>JBGSKZ010000033.1:0-10970 GCA_041741035.1 Treponematales bacterium | reverse complement strand
CCTTGAAGGGCTGGGCCGCGCCGCCCTGGGCACGGGAACTATCGTTATCGCTCATGGCGCAGGCCCTCCTCGGCCTGGGAGCCTAAGAGCTCCCGGTATACGGCATTGCCCGCCGCGAGCTCCTCGTGGCTGCCCAAGCCCGCCATGCGCCCCTCGTCGAGCACGACGATGAGGTCCGCGCTTTTGGCGCTTCGCACGCGCTGGGTAACCATGAGAACGATAGCGTCCCTGGTATAGGCCTTAAGCGCCTCTCGCAGGGCCGCCTCGGTGCCGGTATCCAGGGCGGAGAAGCTGTCGTCGAAAAGGTAAATGAGCGGACGGCGCGCCAGGGCGGCCTCGAGCGCCTCCCGTATGCGCGACGCGTCCGCGCCGGGGCTGCCGTAGCCCACGTTTTTGGCTACGCTCTTGGAGAAGAGAAAGGACTTCTGCGGCACGTAGCCTATGATGGATCGCAATTCGGCCTGCCTGAGGCGACGCAGGTCCACGCCGCCTAAGCGGAGTGCGCCGGCTTCCGGATCGTGGAAGCGCATGGCCAGCTTTAGCAGGCTCGACTTTCCCGAGCCCGTGCCGCCTATGACGGCGATGAGCTTGCCCGGCTCGCAAGCGAAGCTAATGCCCTCGAGCGCGCAGGCTTCGGCGCCGTGGTAGCGCATACTCACCCCGTCGAATTCCAGGCGCAGGCCCCCGGAGAGGGCCTCGCCTAGGCTCGCGGGCTTTTCGTCGTCGCGTATCGTCTCTTCGGCGTCCAGCAGCTCGCGCAGGCGGCCTAGCGACACCGACGCGCGGGGTATCATGATAAAGAGCATGGACACCATGAGCAGGGACGAGAGTATCTGGCCCAAGTACTGCACGAAGGCCATGAGGGAGCCTATGCGCATGCTGCCGAGATCGACGCGGCGGGCGCCGAACCAGAGCACGACGACTATAGCGAGGTTTAAAAGGAACATGATGAGCGGCATGAGCAGGGCCATGAGCTTGGCTACCCGCACCGTGGTATCGGCGAGGTCGCGGTTGGCCGCGCCGAAGCGGGCTTCCTCGCGCTCTCGTCTATTGAAGGCCCGTATGACCCGCAGGCCGGACAGGTTCTCGCGCACTACGCGGTTAAGGCCGTCGGTCTTCTCTTGTATGGCCTTGAAGAGCGGCATGCCCTTGCGGCCGAAGGCCGCCACGAGCAGGGCCAATACCGGCAAGGCCACCGCCAGTATGGAGGACAGGCGCGCGTCCTGGCTTACCGCCATAATGATGCCGCCCACCATCATGAGCGGCGCCATGAGCATGAGCCTTAAGGACATCATGGCCAGGTTCTGCACCTGGCCCGCGTCGTTGGTTATGCGGGTGATGAGGCTGGACGCGCCGAAACGGTCCATGTCCGCCGGCGCGAGCGCGCTCGCCTTGGCGAACAGGTCCCGGCGCAGCGTCGCGCCTACGCTCACCGATATTTTCGCGCTTAAGTAGCTGGAGCCGAAGGCGCAAGCCATGCCTACCAGGTTTATGGCAAGCATGAGCGCGCCTAAGCGCAGTATATAGGCCACGTCCCCCGCGGCTATGCCGCCGTCCACGATGAGCCCCATGATCCTGGGCAGGGCCAATTCGCTCATGGCCCTGGCCAGCACGAGGGCCATGACCGCGACGACCGCCGCCAGGTAGGGCTTCATGTAGCGCGCGAGCAGCTTCATGCCGAGCCCCCTACCAGGAGGCTTTCCACCTGGGCGTTATAGAGCTGCCAATAAATGCCGCGCTTTTCCACGAGCTCGTCATGGCCGCCCTCCTCCACGATACCGTCCTCCGTAAGCACGAGTATGCGCGCGGCGTGGCGTATCGTGGCCAGGCGATGGGCTATGATGAACGTGGTCCTCCCCCTGGACAGGTCCTCGAGCGACTGGCGTATGGCCAGCTCGCTCATGGTATCGAGGGAACTCGTTGCCTCGTCGAGTATCAATATGGGCGGATCCTTTAAGAACATCCTGGCTATGGCCACGCGCTGCTTCTGGCCGCCTGAGAGCTTGACGCCGCGCTCGCCTACCAGGGTATCAAATCCCTGCGGCAGCGAGCGTATAAAGCCAAGTGCGTTGGCCGATGCCGCCGCGCGCTCTATCTTCTCGTCGCTGGCGTCTAGGCTGCCGTAGGCAATGTTATCGCGCACGGTACCGGAGAAGAGAAACACGTCCTGTTGCACGAGGCCCACGGCCGCCCGCAGCGATGCTATGGTGGCGCGGCGCAGGTCCATGCCGTCTATGGTTATGGAACCTTCCTCTATTTCGTAGAAGCGGGGTATAAGCGAGCAGAGCGTGGTCTTGCCCGCCCCGGACGGCCCCACGATGGCCACGGTTTCGCCTGGAGCCACGCGCAGGTTCACCTTATGGAGCACGCGCTCGCGGTCGTCGCCATAGCGGAAACCCACGTCCATGAAGCGTACGTCCCCGCGAACGCTGGCCAGCGGCTGCGCGTCGGCGTCGTCGAATATTGCGGGCTTCGTGTCCATGATCTCGGCAAAGCGCTTGAAGCCGGCTGCGCCTTCCTGGAACATCTCCATCGAGCGCACCAGGGTATCGAGGGGCTGGAAGAAGCGGGTAACGTAGAGCGCGAAGGCGGCATAAGCGCCCGGGCCTATACTACCCTTGAGGGCCGCGTAGCCGCCGCCTGCGAGCACGACCACGAGGCCGATATTGGATAGGAGCCCCACGCCGGAATTGAAAATGCCTATATGCTTGACCGATTGCACGCGGGACTCCCTGAAGAGGTTGTTGCCCTCGTCGAAGCGTCGGGACTCGAAATCCTCGTTGCCGAAGGCCCGCACCACGCGCACGCCGGATATGCTTTCCTCTATGCGCTCATTGATGGCGGCCATGGTTTCCTTGTTGCGCTTGAAGGCCCTGCGAAACTTACCCCTGAAGCTGGAGGAGAACAGGGCCAATACCGGCACTATGGCGAACACCACCAGGGCCAGCCGCCATTCGAGGAGGAGCATGACGACGAGCGAGCCTAAGAGCCGCACCGAGGCCGCAAGGAGATCCTCGGGCAGGTGGTGCGATATCTCGGCAAGGTCAAACAGGTCGCCAACGATGCGGCTCATGATCTGGCCGGTCTTAGTGTCGTCGTAGAAGCGCAAGTCGAGGGTCTGCAGGTGCTTGAATATGTCGCGGCGCAGGTCGCGCTGTATGTTCACGCCCAGCACGTGGCCATAAAAGCCCACCACGTATTCGAGCCCGGCGCGCAGGGCGTACATGGCCGCGAGCGCCAGGGCGAAGCGCGCCAGCCGGACGTAGTCGCCCGACGGCACGATAACGTCGATCACCTGCTTGGTGGCGGCGGGAAACACCAGGTCTGAGAGGGCCAGCAAGAGCGCGGAACCCAGGTCAAGGGCCAATAAGCCTTTATAGGGGCGGTAGTAGCGGACGAAGCGTTTGAGCATGATGGCCCATCGTAGCCCTCTAGAGGCCGGGTATCAAGCCCAATTTCTCGAGCCCGTCGTAGACGAACTGTATGGAAAGCCCCGAAAGCACGAGTCCCATCATGCGCTCTACCACGGACACGCCGGTCTTGCCCAGCACCTTAAGTATGAGGCCGCTCGAGCGCATAGCCAGGAACATGACGGCCAATACCGGCACGATGGCGGCGAACAGCAGGCCCGTTATCTCCAGATAGGAGTATTGGCCGGTGGCGTAGAGCATGATCGTGGTGACGGTGCCCGGCCCCGCTATCATGGGTATGGCCAAGGGGAACACCGCCACGGAGCTGCTGTCCTCTTCCGATTCCTCGCTGGAGGTCTTGGCGCGCTTGGGCTGGCCGAAGAGCATATCGATGGCTATAAGGAAGAACATCACCCCGCCCGCTATATAGAATGCGCCGGGGCTTATGCCGAAAAAGCCCAGGATGAAGCGCCCCGCCAATATGAATACCGAAAGCACGACGCTCGATACGAGTATGGCCTTGCGCATGGCTGCGAGCCTTTCGGCCTTCTGCATATGCGAGGTAGTGGAAAGGAACATGGGCACGATGCCTATGGGATCCACGACTATGAGTATCGTGAAGAAAATCTGCAAATAGAGCGCTAACATGGTTTGATCATATACCCGGGCGCATAGTACTTCAATACTGCCGCTATGGGTTTGACAGAGCGCGGCACAAGCGCTATTTTCTATCAAGGCTGCAGTAGCCATGAAGGAGAAACCAAAGAATGAGCGCAGGCTTGGAAATAACCATGGCGAACTTTGACGCCGAAGTGGAACAATCGACCGTACCCGTGCTGCTGGATTTCTGGGCCGAGTGGTGCATGCCCTGCCGCATGATCGGGCCTCACATAGACGAGCTGGCCAAGACCTATGCCGGCAAGATAAAGATCGGCAAGGTCAACGTGGACAACGAATCCGACCTGGCCAGCCGATTTAACATCATATCCATACCCACGCTCGTCGTCTTCAAGGACGGCAAGGCCTACAAGCAGAAGGTTGGCGCCCTGCCTAAGCACGAAATCGAGAACATGTTCAAGGATCTCGTATAAGCCCTGCCCGGGGGCATCCCTCCCCCGGGTTCCCCTACTCCCGCATTCATGGACTATAGGCTTCGTCTCCGTTAGCCCTGCCTAGGCTTATACCGCTCGTAGGCGCGATATGCCAATCGGCCCTCGCGTCGCTGTCTTTAGAGTCCGAGCTTCGGTTCAGGGTCCTCGTGGACGTTATGCCCAGAGAGGACGCGCAATCGGCCGGGCTGGCCGCCTCGGCGGCCTTTATCCAGGCTCCCGCCTCGATAAGCGCCGTAGCCCGCGCCTGAAAGGCCGCGGTGCCGACACCGCCATAGCGCTCATCCGAATCCGCGGCGCGGTCGCTATAGAGCAGGGCGTCGAGCACGGCGCCGCCCGGCCTATCGTACAGGCTCAACGCCCCATTCTTGTCCGGCAAGGCGCCCCCACCGGCGCGGTACCAGAAATCCCAGGCTCCCGCCGTAGCGTCGAGCCCACCGGAAACCGTCCTATCCAGAATCTCATCGCGCTCCTCATCGATACCCTGGGGCCTCATGTGGAGCACGATGAAATCCCCTGCCGCCACCTCGCAGGCGGGGAAAATATAGCGATGGTCGTAATCCCCGTGCAGGCCCACGTAGAAAGCCAGCCCGGCGAGGCTACCTCCGCCCTGGGCGAAGAATTCCAGCGCGTCGGGATGGGTAGCCGAGGCTACCGAGCCGAGCTCGTTAATGAGGAGCCGGGCGGGCCTCGGGTTATGCCCCCAGAAGGGCAGGATAAAGCTCGTCGCGTTGCCCTCGAGGTCGCAGGCGATACCCGATAGGCTGAAGGCCAGCCCGGGAGCGAGCTCCCTATCCATGAGCACGAGGAGCTCGCGGCCGTCCGCGCCGGCTTCCAGCGCCACGATGCCGAGCTCCTCGGAGCTGGAAAAGTCGGATGCCTCTGCCTGAACCGCTTCGTCGAAGACTATGCGCGCGCTTTGCGCCCCGGTCGCGCTCCAGTCAAGCACGGCGGGAGGGCGCAGGTCCCCCGGCTCGAAGGGCGGGCTTATCAGGTCGGGAACGCAGCACCAGCATAAAAGCACCGCGGTAACAGAGGCTAGCCCGCCCCCTATACGAAATGGACGATCCACAGCTTCCTCCTCCGGGCAGCGCCGTACGCCGCGCGCCACCCGCAGGGAATACGCCGGCCAACGCGGGCGCGCTTGCGGCGACGCCCGAGAAAAGGCTAGAATCGGGACGGAGGATCAGGGCATGAAAATCGTGATAGCGAACGACCACGGCGCCGTGGCATTAAAAGAAGAAATAGTGCGGCACCTGAAGGCTAAGGGCCACGAGGTGGATAATATAGGCGTGGATACCGAGGAGTCGGTGGACTATCCCGATATGGCCGTAAAAGCCGCCGCGCGATACCTGGGCGGATCCTACGACTTCGGCATCGTGTGCTGCGGCTCGGGCATAGGCATAAGCATGGCCGCCAATAAAGTGCCCGGCATACGCTGCGCCCAGGTATTCGACCTGTACACCGCGGATATGTGCAAGCGCCATAACGACGCCAACTTCATAGCCTTCGGGGGGCGCATACAGTACGGGGTACCGGTAAGCGCCATGCTGGACGCCTACCTTGCCGCCGAATTCGAGGGCGATCGCCACCAGCGCAGGGTGGGCAAGATCAACGCCATACGCTGAAGAACGGTATCAGGCCTGCCGGGCCTTAAGCGCGTACAGGAAGATGCCGGCGGCTACGGACACGTTGAGCGAATCGACGTGCCCGTATTGCGGTATGGAGAGTATGCCGTCGCAGCGCTCCTTGAGGAGCCGCGATACGCCGTTTCCCTCCGCGCCGAGCACCAGGGCCACGCGCTTAGGCAGATCCGACTTATCCAGGGTCTGCCCGCCCATGTCGGCGGCATAGCTCCAGAAACCCGCGGCCTTGAGGAGCTCTAAGGCGCGGGCCAGATTACTTACTTCCGCCACGGGCACATAGGCCAGCGCCCCGGCCGAAGTCCTGGCCACGGCGTCCGTCTGGCCCGCGGCCCGGCGTTCGGGCACGACGACCAGATCGCAGGCGAACACGTCCGCGGAGCGCAGTATGGCGCCGTAATTATGAGGATCCTCAATATGGTCCAGAAGCAGGACCGTGGCTTTCTCGGCCTTCAGCGCGGAGCACCATTCGGCGATATCAATAGCCGGAGCGCTCGCCGCGCCTTCAAGGCCGAGCGCTGCGCCCCGGTTGTCAGGCGCGAGCCTGTCGAGCTCCGCCGCCGCTATCCGCCGTATGGGCAGGCCCTTCTTCTGCGCCTCTTCCATGATACGCTTGATACGGGGCCCTGGAGCCGACACGAAAAGCGAAGCGCCTTTCAAGCCGCCCGAGCGTATGGCTTCTTCCATGCCGTGGAAGCCGGTAATGTAGGTCATAAGGACTATCGTAGCGAAAAAAAGGCCGCCGGGGAATACCCGGGCGGCCCGTATACGGCGCGAATCCAGCCTAGGGCATGACCGCGAACTCCTGCACGATCTGTATGGCGTTATCCACGACCTCTACCCCGCTCACGCCCATGGCCGCGGCTCCGGCGGCGTCTATGGCGCTCTGGGTATTGGCTACGCCGTGCAGCGTCACCTTGCCTCCCCGCGCGTCCGCCTCGAGGAAATGAACCGGGACGCGCTTGGCGTACACGATCTCGCTCACCACCTTCTGGCCCAGGTTCAGTTCCTTTACCCGCGTCTCGCAGGCATGCTCATGCTCATCGGTGACCACCAGGACGCGAAGCTTATCGATGAGCCCCGCGATAGTGGCGGGGTGCTCGCGCGCCGTATTGATAGTCAGGTCGTAATTCGCCGGATCGTTCCAGTCCACGTTGAAAAAGTAGTCATGGAAACCCTTGCGGTCATGGTCGCTCTGTTTGATCATGGCCTCGGCCTGCCGCTCGTCGCACTTAAAATGCTCCCGTATTCGCGTTATGCGGAGCTCGCGCGGCGCTATCAGCTTGATAGAGATGACGCCGGGCACGCCCGCGAAAACCGCGAAGCCCCCGCGGCCCGCGATGATGCAATCGCCTCTTCCGGCCTCTTCATACAGCGCGGTCTTCAAGAAATGCAGATAATCGTCCCTATCCTGCGATAGCGACGCCCAAAAGCCCGGCTTCTTCTCGTCGTACTTGGCCCGGGTCTCCGGTTTTATGCCAAGCTCCGACATGCGGTTCTCCAAGCCTTCCTTGTCGACCGCCCTATACCCGGTGATCTTGGCAAGCTCCCGGACGGTTTCATCGCCGAGAGCGGCGAGTTCACGGGCTACGCAGATAATGGCCATATGCCCTCCTTCCGGAAGCGTTTCGCGCTTCCGCTCAAGCTAAAACATAGGTCTATTCCCGCCGATTGTCAAATCGGCAGGCGGCCGCCTACGCGTTTTGAAGGGGGGCTTCCCACGCCACCCCGGCGGCGCTATAGTCCTTGCATCATGCAGAGAATCGGCGAGATCGCAGCCTTCGGCACGGCCATATGCTGGACCCTATCGGCAATATTTTTCGAGAGGGCAACGAAGCGCGTCGGCGTCATAGCCGTGAATTTCTACAAAGTGCTCTTCGCTTTCTTCTTTCTGGGCCTTTCCGCCACCCTGCTGCGGGGCATGCCCCTGCCGCTGGACGCCGCCCCAAGCGCCTGGCTGTACCTCTCCCTGTCCGGAATCATAGGTTTCGTGATAACCGATATCTTCCTCTTCACCGCCTACAAAACCATAGGCAGCCGCATGGCCATGCTCTTTTTAGCCGCCTCGCCCCCGCTCACCGGCCTCTTAGGATACCTCTTCCTCGGCGAAGCCATGGGCACGAAAAGCATACTGGGCATGGCGATAGTCGCCAGCGGCATAATGATGGCGGTTCTAGGTAGGCGGGACGTAAAAAGCGTCGCCAAGGAAGTGAACAAAGCCGCGCTCATAAGCAAAGAAGATAAGCGAGGCTATATCTTCGCCGCCCTCTCGGCCATTGGCCAGTCCATAGGCATGATCTTTACCAAATACGGCCTGGGCGACTACGACCCCATTTCGGGCACGCAGATCCGGGTAATTTCGGCCATACTCGGCTTTACCGTAGTATCGTTCTTCTGGGATAGGGGCAAGAGCATAAAAGCCGCCCCCAAAGACCCCATAGGCATGAAGCTCACCGTGGCGGGCGCAATCGCCGGCCCCTTCCTTGGCGTGGCGCTCTCCCTCTTCGCCATGCAACGCACCTTCGCCGGCATAGTGAGCACCCTCATAGGCCTAACGCCCGCGCTCATCATCCCGCCGTCCATCATCTTCTTCAAGCAAAAAGTGCGCGCCCTCGAAATCATAGGAGCCCTGATAGCCGTGGCAGGATCGGCGGTATTCTTCTTATAAGCCTCATCGTTATGAAGCCTGCAACTTTATCCCTGGCCCGCGGCGGCGCCGGCACGAAGCGCCCTAGCTAGGGTTAGGCCAATAATTCTCAAGCGCGTTCCTCCACTGGAATCTGGATTTCCGTTACGAACTTCTCCGGCTTGCGTGGAAGGATCATGCCAGGACCTTTCAGATACAGCTCCCGGGATGGCGTAAGCGCGCTGAGATTACTTTCTTTGCAGGCCTCGAATAGTTGCCGGTAGGAAGCGCCCAGGCTTTCGTAGGGGCCATAATGCACAAGCGACAGTACCGTCTGGGATGGGAGTACGCGGCAAGCGATACCGTCGAGGTCCAGCATTTTGCTGACCACTATGGCGGCTTCTATGTCAGCGTCGTTTTCGTGGTATTCCGCGTCAAAGTAGAGGGCAAGGGCCTGCCCGCAAAAATGTCGGCCGGCAAGCTTGAACAAGGTGCCAAAGTACGTTCCGATGTCTCCGTAGGCTCCTCTGAAGCGAATGCCGCAGATTATCGCTTCGGGTACGACTTTGCGTTGTATTCCACTGCCTTGTCTCATCGTGCGCTCCTTTGCAGATTCCAGATAGAGCTCCAGACGGTCATGGACTGCGCGGATCCGATTTAATTCCTGCCTGACGGAACCCAGCCGCTTAGCCAGATAGCCTTGCAGCTCGCTGTCATCATTGCAGTCACGAAGGATTTCCTTTAGTTCGCTGTGGGAGAAACCAAGGTCGCGGAGCAGCATGACCGTTTTAGCCCGGTGCCAGGAGGAGTCGCCATAATAGCGGTAGCCGCTGACAGGGTCGATCCTTTCCGGTACCAGGATACCCTCGTCGTGATACATACGCAGGGCCTTTACGGTCAGGCGGCTAGCCACCGAAAACTCTCCGATTGTCAGCATAGCTCAGTTCTCCCGCAGGTAATTCTTTAGCTCAGCATAGAACACTTGCTCATGTTTGTAGATAGCATTTGCCAAGGATTTCAGCTTCTGGTACTCCAGATAACGATCATCGGCCTTCATGCCTTTAATCTTTCCAGCCAGCGAACGGAAGGCCGCGGAAAGTCCGTGCCAGGCTTCAATGCTGCCATCCAAGCCGGTTAGCGCGGATTCAAGCTCCACCGAATCAAGCCGGGTATCCACCACCTGAAGGAAGTCGCGGTAAAGCATGCGGAAGGCAGCGCCGCCCGTACCGAAGTCCTCTATATTTCCGGCCATGAATTCGAACACCGCAGGCAATAAAAAGGCCTGCTTGCTATACGTTTCCAAATCGACAAGATCCTGGCCATAGCGCTCCAATGCCGCCAAGGAACTGTCTTCATAATTACCTGCGACCAGGCGCAGGGAGTGCTGCAACAGATGCTCCCAGTCCGGGGTGTAGCCATCGGCTCTTTCCGTGATCCAGAAGAACTCGCCTTGGGGAGGCATGAGCTTCAGCTTCGAGCTTCGGGCCGCGTGCAGATCCTTAAGGCTAATCCTCTGCAAACCCGGCAGCGTCGTATCGCTAACAAGGGCAAACTCCGTGGACCAGTCGATGCCGAAGAGGCATACCATATGCCAGCCGAAAGAACTGTATGCAGGTCCGTATTTGCCTCCGTATAAATACGGCAGATAACGCATGTCGACCCGTAGTATCACCGGCAGGCCTTGGGAGAGCAGCGTATTGATCTGCTTCCACCCATAATCAGGGCTATTCATCAGGTCATCAGCCGACTTCTGCCATGGTATACCGGTGGCTTTGAAAAACTGTTCCCTCATATCGCCGTTGCGGGCATAGATGAAAGGAAAGGGACTCCGGTCAAAACCGAAGCCCAGCGCGCCGCCGGCACCGGTGATAAGGCTCTCTTCAATCGGGTAGCCCAGGTAGTTCAGTGCATTCATGATGGCGGAACTTTCGCAGTGCCGGCCGGTTACGGCCTTTGCTCCCGATAAAATCACAGGCTCTGGGTTCTCCCCGATATTCCATGCATTAGCGCAACCGCCCAGTAGAAAAGCGGTACCCGTTAGTAGCGCTGATTGTTTCATTGCTTCCTCCTGCAGCCAGTACAAACCCTGCCCGAGGGGTAGAGTCAAGCAATAAATTAAAAACTTTTAAATCAGCGCGGCCGCAGGCACGCGCCGCGAACAGAACCAGCCCACCGCCGCCCC
>JBGSKZ010000032.1:0-1122 GCA_041741035.1 Treponematales bacterium | reverse complement strand
CCAATCGCGGAGATAGCCTCAGTGACGATGCCCCGGTATGTATCCTCGTCCGACGCGTTACGTGTTTTCATGCTCGCCTCCTGTACCTGCGATAACTATAGCGACGGCGGCGTAAAGATGGTGTTAAGGTTTGGATCTGCGTGCAAAGGAGCGATAAGCATATTTTGCCGACGCGCAATGCATTGACGCCATCGCCGCCCTAGCATAGTCTTGGGGCATGGATATACGAAGCCTTTCTATGGACCTGACGACGAATCGGGTTCAGGAGCAGCTAGGCGCGGCCTTGATGGGCATGGCGATGAACCTCGCCAAAGAGCAGTCCGCTACTTTGGCCAAGCTCATGGACGGTTCCGCCCTGGCTACGCTTCGCGATCCGGCCCTCGGTTCTAACCTAGACCTCCTAGCCTGATCGGATAGACGCCGGCTAAGCGCGGGCCGCTTCCGCCGCTTGCCGCGCCTTGCTTGAATTCATCAACACCAAGCGCCCCGACCTGCTCTGGCAGGTTTTCCATCTACTCAGTCATCGAGGCTTGCGTACAGGCTCGAATGACGCAATGATTGCTGGCGGACTTATTGGAGGTGGCGGGAGTCGGTCTCCGGTCGCGCGCATCCATGCGCGCTTTTCGCCGCATACGCAGTGCAAGAAGGGGGATACCCCCTCGAACGGCGGAATACCGCCGTTCTCACCCCTGCGATCCTACGCACTGCTCGGATCGCACCGTTCGACTCCCGCCTGTATATACAAAACGGCTACCGATCATTGCTGAACGGTAGCCGTCTTATTGGAGGTGGCGGGAGTCGCCCTACAGTCGCACGCATCCTGCGCGCTCCTTTCGGGCCGCCGCGCTCGCTCCACGCCCATCCGTGGGCGTGGCCGGCTACGTTCCTCGTTGACTCGGAACTACGCCGTCGCTTGCTTGGTTCGACTCCCGCCCCCTCCGGCATAAAAAACTGAAGCCCCCGAATAGGGGGCTCCAGTTTTTTTGGAGGTGGCGGGAGTCGAACCCGCGTCCTAGTACGCGAATCGGAGGCCTCTACAGGTTTAGGCGGCCTTTTGGGTTGTCGGGAAGGGGGCGGCGGACCGTCGCGCGTTTCCTTCCGTATCCCGCTGAGTGTCCCCTG
>JBGSKZ010000031.1:0-2707 GCA_041741035.1 Treponematales bacterium | reverse complement strand
GTTCCAGGCTTCCCGGCCCAGCCGCGGGTCATGGCCAGGCTCCGCCCTAGCGAGGGCGGCGAGCCAGGCTATGAGTTCCGTAATGGCGTTGCGGCCGAGCTCGGGCGTGGAGCCGTGGGCGCTGAGGCCCGCGCAGGATAGCTTGGCGCGCAGGTAGCCTTTCTGGCCAGTGGCCAAGGCGCAGTTCGTGGGCTCCCCGTTAACGATGGCCAGGCAGGAAGAGAAGATCGGCTTAAGCTCGAGCGCGGCTTGGGCGCCGAGGCTGTCGCTTTCTTCGCCCGACACGCCGAGCCAGGCCAGTCCGCTAAACCCCTCTTTCAGAAGCGTTTCTATGGCTCCCAATTGGGCTGCTATCTGGCCCTTCGCGTCGCAGGCGCCGCGCGCGGCTATGCGCCCGTCCTCGATGAGTACGGGAAGCTCGGGAGGCACGACGTCGAGGTGGGTGGTGAAGAGAACGCGGGGCTCGCCCCAGAGAGCCAAAATATTGGTTCTGCCGGGGGCAAGGGGGATCATGCGTACGGCGCCTCCAAGGCGCCGGCATTCCCGGTCGAGCAGGGGAGCGAGCGCTGACTCGCTCCCCGAGGGGCTATACGTGGAACAGAGCTCCGCCAAGTAGTCGAAGGCGGATCGTTCCACGGATTGAAGGCGCGGCATAGGTTCCTCCAATCCGTTGGAGATCCCTAGAAACCGCGCGAATAGCCCTTGGGTATACGGACAGAGTTAGTCCGTAGGGTTCGGCGATTCCGTTGGCACTCCGCGGGTTTCTCTCCCGCGACAGCCGCCGGGTATTAACCCGGACGTCCAAGGCCTGCGCGTACTGCGCGCGCGGGCCCTTCGGCGATCCTCCCCCTTCCCATCGGCTTTATGCGGGCGCAGTGCCCTTTGCCGCGGTACTCATGGGAATCGCTCCTCCAATCGGACAAGGCGGATACTAGCAACGATCGTCCCGCGCCGCAAGGGGCAAAGTAGCCCGTATGACGGAAAAAGCGCGGGAAAGGAACATTATTTATGGAATTTTGACGAAAAAACCGCCTTTGGAAGCCCGTTATTTCTTGCCCGCGCTTAGCCGCGCCTGCCAACGCCCTTGCCTGAGCTCCAATCCGCAGTGCCCTCCGAGCGCCTTATTAAGCCCTTCGGAGAGGCTCCGGGCGCTCGCGGCCAGCTCGGGCGGCAGCGTAGCGGCCGGCACGGCGCCGCTGCCCAGTATGGTCTCGGCCAGCAGCTTCGCCGCGAGGAAGCGCTCGGATTTCTCCACCGCGAAGCCCAGGGGGCGCTTTAGGAGGCCTACCACCTCCCAGGTGGACTGCTCCGCCTGGCTGTACCGTCCCGCGTCCTTGTCCTGCTCAGATATCCGCAGGGGCAGGGTGGCGGCTATATCGTCGAGCCTGGCCACGAGGGCGGCCAGGTCGAAGAGGCCGGTGGCGCAATTGAAGAGTATGCGCGCGCCGCCGGCTTCCAGCGCCGCCGCCTCTTCGTTCGATATGGCCTGCCCCAGGTCGCCCACGGTCATGGCCCCGCGCTCGTCGAGCACCAATATGCCGCCCTTAACGTCCAAGGCCGTGCGGTAGGAAAAGTCGAAGGCGGCGTCCGCCCCCGACAGCGCCATGAGCGCGAGCTCCACGGGATCCACCGAGTAGCCCACGTTGTCCACGTTGCCTATGTAGGCATAGCGGTAGCCCAAAGCGAGCAGCTCCCGGTACACGCCGGCCAATACCCTGAAGCTCTGGCCGTGCCCGCCGGGCAGGGCCAGGGCGCTGTCCTCTTTGCCGTAGGCCCGGTCGAAGATGCGCCGGGGGCTGCCCTCGGAGGCTGGGCTGAGCGCGGCTATGAGCGGCTGCACGGCGCTTAAAGGCTTCGTGGGGTCGCTGCCCGTAGTTTCTATGAGCGGGGATAGCCAGGGGTGGCTTCGATAACCGTCATAGGCCTCCCGAAGCGGCGCGTCGGTGCCCGCGCTCGTCATCTGGAAAAAACGCAGGGGCGGCCGCGCCGCTTCCCCGAAGCGTTCGCGGTAGCGCTCGGCCTTGAGCAAGGCTGAGCGCATCTTCAAGACTAAGAAGCTCTCGCCGGGGCTACCGTCGGGGTTTATGTAGGCGGGCGTAACGCCCTTGGGCCTGCCTTCGCAGAGCGGGGCCAGAGCGTCGAAGCCCCGCTTTATGGCGTCGAACACGCCGGGGCCAAGCCCGCTATTTTTCTTGCGGTCGGCGTAGCTCGTCGCCGAGCCGCCGTTAAGGACGCCCCAGGCGCAAAGAGCGTACATGCGTTCGCCCAAGTCGTGAAGCTCCGCGCGGCTAAAGCCGGCCTGCTCACCCTGCCTGGCAAGGCCCGCGGGCATATCGATACCCAGCGCGGCGAGCCGCTCCTTCGCCAGTTCATAAGGCAGGGAGTAGCGAAGCCCGCCGTCCATCGACAGCACGGATACCCCGTCTACCTTGGGCACCCCTCTGGCCTTGAGCGCGGGCGCGGGCGCCTGGCTGCCCGAATTCAAGCCGTCGAGTATGCTCAGGCTCAGCTCTACGTCGATGCCCTTGGCCAGCATGTCGCTGCGCAGTTTTTCGCTTATCATGGATGCCTCCCGGGGCTTCCATACTAACCCGGGCAGGACGCTCTGTGAATAGCCTTTAGGATTCCCGCGCCGCCGTGCCGCTCACATGCCGCGCCGCTCACACGGCACGCCGCCGATGTGTCGCCCACCCGGCTATCGCCTCTA
>JBGSKZ010000030.1:0-5704 GCA_041741035.1 Treponematales bacterium | reverse complement strand
GAGCTACTTGGTATACGGACCTGCCACTCCCATCCTGCATCTTCTTTACAATGGAAGCTCTGAAGCCCTCTGAATATTTCATGTAGTTACGCCCTCCTATTGGCGTAAACTATCTTGACCTAATTTGAAAACGCAGTAACGCTCAGTTAGATCCCTGAGGCATAGGTCTTTTTACTAAGCGCCACAAGCGATAGTGTGATTCAGCAGGCATTTGCGGCATGGCAACAGGCCTTGCAAACGCAGGCACAAGCTTCGAGAACTACGTAGGATTCATAGGAAAAACCGACTCGCAATCGTGGGATTGATAGCAAAGAATAAAGCGCTAGCAAGCATGCTTGCCTAAACAGTGGATGCTGTACCGCACAAGCGGGTACGCCCGGCTTGAGTTCGAAACTTTCTTGCATTCTGAAAGATAATATTTGACGATACGCATCCGCAACACTTATGATGATTACGATGATCAATCTAAGCACGAAGGAACTCCTCGACCTAGGCTCATCGCTTATTCGCATGGTTCTAGATCCAGATTCGTATCCATGGCTGGCCATTCCCCTGATCGGTGGCCTCGTGCGGGACTTGATTGATCATCCTCCTCTCGGATATCGACCGTTAACTAAGGATATCCTGGTTGGCGAGGGCTGTTTAATTTCATCCCGCGCCGAGCTTGTAGGGCCGGCCGTAATAGGGCCGGGCACGGAAATCAGGCCGGGCGCTTTCATACGAGAAAATGTGCTGATCGGATCCCACTGCGTGATAGGCAACTCCACTGAGCTCAAAAACTCCATCCTCTTCGATCTGGCCCAGGCTCCGCATTTCAATTATGTCGGTGATTCCATCATGGGCCGGGGCTCTCATATAGGCGCGGGGGTAATCCTCTCAAACCTGAAATCGGATAAGAGCGAGGTTCGGATACGGGGTTTGGGCGGGCTCGATATCGCGACAGGATTAATTAAGCTAGGCGCTATTTTAGGCGATGGCGTCGAAATTGGCTGTAATTCGGTATGCTATCCGGGTAGTATCCTCGGACGAGGGTCGGTGGCATACCCCTTGACCGCTATAAGGGGAGTCGTTTCTTCCCAAACCTTACTCAAGGCCGATGGAGCGATGGTTCCGAAGCGTAGGGAAAACAGACATGATTAAGGCTGTAGTATTCGATCTAGGTAATGTTTTATGTAAGCTGGACAGGGAAGCCTGCAACGGCGCCTTGGGCAAGCACTCGCGCCTGCCTAGTGACGAAATTGGTAAACGGCTCTGGGGCGGGGAACTGGAACGAGCCTCTGAAACGGGAAAGTATGATTCCGCTGAATACTTTAGGCAGGTAAAGGACGCAATAGTAGCCGATCCTGACTGGCACTATGATGACTTTTGCGAGGAATTCATGAAGGCCCTGGTACCGTATGAGCCGGGGGAGCGGGCGGTGGTTCGCGCCCAGGAATTAGGCCTCCGGGTATTCATCTTATCTAACACCTCGTTCCTGCACTCGCGTTTTATCTTTTCCAGGGAAATCCTCGCCACGATTCCTGAGCTATACGCGCTGTCTTATAAAATAGGCGTGATGAAACCGCATCCGGACATCTGGCGATGGCTCCTTGAGCGCTCCGGCCTCTCGGCCGGAGAATGTATGTATTTCGATGACGTGCCTGCCTATTGCGAGGCTGGTGCGGCCCTTGGCTTCCGGTCCTCAGTACATGATCTTATGCGGGGCAACCTGTCGGAAGAACTAGAAGCCATGGTTGGTTCGGGATTTACGACAGCGCACGCCGCATCCGAGGCGCGCTGATCGACAGACTATAGGAGGTTCCCATGAAAAGGCTTTTGCTCTCTATCCTGATGGTGACACTGACCGTCGCGGCCTTTGCCGGCGGCGCAGCCGAACAAGCGACCGCGACGCCGACCAAAGTCGTGGTCTACACCGCTCACGAAGATTCCATCATCAACGCCCTGGCTCCGATGTTTGAGAAAGACACGGGCATCAAGCTTGAGTACGTAAAGCTCGGTTCGGGCGACATCATCAAGCGCGCCAAGGCGGAGGCGGCGAATCCCCAGGCCGACGTCATCTGGAGTATCGGCGGCGAGCAGCTCGAGGCTGAAAATGCCATCCTTGCCCCGTATAAACCCAAGGACTGGGACAAGATAGCCGCGGTATTTAAGGTCGGCACCAACTGGCTTCCCTACACCGGAATCATGAATGTATTCATCGTGAACACTAATATGGTCCCCGCCAACCTGACTCCAAAAACCTGGAAAGACCTTGGCGATGCGCGTTTTAAGGGCCTCATCTCCACCGCGAGGGCCGACAAGTCCGGCTCTTCCTATATGCAGCTCTGCAATACCCTTTTAGTCTATAAGGACACCGGCTGGGATGTTTATAAAAATATTCTTAAGAACGCGGTCATTTCCGCCAGTTCCGGCGGCGTCTCCAAGTTCGTAAACGACGGCGAGCAGGCCGTCGGCATAACCCTTGAAGACAACGCCTTCCGCTATGTCCAGGGCGGCGGACCGGTCAAGATCGTATATCCCACAGACGGTACCGTAGCGGCCCCTGACGGGATTGCCCTGCTTAAAGGCGCTCCAAACGAAGCTGCGGGCAAGATATTCATAGACTGGTGCCTCTCCAAGCCGGTCCAGGAGTACCTGGTAGAGACCATGGGCCGCCGTGCCGTGCGTACCGACAGCAAGGATCCTACAGGACTGCCTAAGCTCTCCACCATCAAGACCGTTCCGTACGATTTCGCCTGGGCGGCCGCGAATAAGACCGACTTCTCCAAGCGCTTCGCCGATATGGCAATGGAGCTCGGCCTCTGATCAGGGACCGATAGGATACGAGTACATAGACCGGTACGGCCGCCTGATATTTCAAGCCGGCCGTACCTATTTTTAAGCAAGAGGATGGGCCTAGGATGACCAGCATACGCATCGTCGACCTGGAAAAACGCTTTGGCGAATTGAAAGCACTATCGGAGATCAATCTGGAGATAGGAAAGGGCGAGTTTTTTACCCTACTCGGACCTTCCGGTTGCGGCAAAACGACCCTCCTCCGTACGATCGCCGGTTTCTACCGCCAGGACATTGGCGAAGTATGGCTGGGCGAAGAGCGGGTGGATGAGGTTCCCGCCCATAAGCGCGATACCGGCATGGTTTTTCAGAATTACGCCGTGTTCCCGCATATGACCGTTTTCGAGAATGTTGCCTATGGCCTTCGGGTCAGGAAATTGTCGAAAGCGGATATAGAGCGTCGCGTAGCCGCTGCTCTGGCAACCGTGCACCTTGAAGGATATGAAAAACGGACTCCCGACCAGCTTTCAGGCGGTCAACAGCAACGAGTCGGCCTGGCCAGGGCGATGGCCGTGGAACCCCGGGTCCTGCTCTTTGACGAGCCCCTTTCGAACCTGGATGCAAAACTTCGGGTAGAGATGCGGGACGAGATACGTGCAGTCCAGAAGCAGCTCGGTATAACCGCTGTTTACGTCACCCATGATCAGGAAGAAGCCCTTGTGGTCTCTGATAGGATAGCTGTCATCTCGAACGGGAAGGTCCAGCAGGTCGGCCCACCATGGGATGTGTACAAGGATCCAGCAAATCTCTTTGTGGCGTCCTTCATCGGCAAGATCAATCTGCTGGATGCCGAGCTCGGGGCTGCAAGCGGACCCGGCATGCGGATGGCCCAGGTCGGCCAGCTTCGCTTAACGGTTTCAATTCCAGACGACTATGCCGGCACTTCAGTCAAACTGGCCTTCAGGCCAGAAGATGCTGTCGAAAATCCTTCACCGACCGATGTGAATATAATAGAAGGTGTGGTAGCTGCTTCATCCTTCCTAGGAGCAGTGGCAAGCCTGGAGATCGACTGTGGCGGCAATCGTCTGGTCATAGAACGACACCGGCCACGGGCAGGAGACGTTCCTCCAGTTGGCTCGGGAACCAGTTTCGCTGTTCCTACGCGCTGTCTGCTTTCCTTTGACCCTGTTTCGGGAAAGCGGGTGGATGTTTCAACCGCTTCACCGACGGACGGAGGATGGAGATGACCAAACGCCGGGCGGATTTCTGGACGCTTGTGACCCTTGGAGCGTTCGCGCTTGTCATAGTATTCCTTCTCTACCCGCTGTCTGACGTCTTCCGCTACAGTTTTACCAACAAGGAAAGCGGCGCCGTTGATCTATCGAACTGGACCGAGTTCTTCTCCAAGCTGTATTACATCAAGGCCTTCGGGAATTCCATGGTCGTTGCGATTTTCACAACCCTTATTTCCGTTCTCTTCGGAGTGCCCTTGGCCTTTTTTACCACCCGATACCGCATACGCGGTTCTACCATACTAAGCACCGTAGCGGTGCTTGCCCTACTCTCACCGCCTTTCATCGGTGCTTACTCATGGATCACCATGCTGGGCAGGAATGGTTTCCTCAGGACTGCCCTGGTCTCCTGGGGCATAAACTTGCCGCCAATCTACGGCGCTTTCGGCATCATTCTGGCTGATTCCCTGCAGTATTATCCCTTTGTCATGCTGATGACCGCCGGGGCGCTCACCACCATCGATCGTTCCCTCGAGGAAGCATCTGAAAACCTCGGAGCCTCGTCAATACGAACCTTTTTCAAGGTGACCATGCCCCTGGTTCTTCCCTCGGTCACGGGCGGTGCCCTCATCTCGTTCATGATGGCCCTGTCCAACTTCGGAACGCCCATGATAATCGGCGGGAACTACCTGGTATTGCCGACCCTGGCGTACAATCTCTTTACCAGCGAGATAGCCGAAAGGCCTGGTATGGCCAGCACGGTTTCACTCATACTCATGCTATGTGCCGCCGTCGTCATTGCCCTTCAGCAATGGGTCTCTTCCCGGCGCAAGTACTCGAGCATGCTCGTGAATCGTCCCGTCCGCAAAGAAATCAAAGGCCTTCCATCTGTCCTGGCCCATGTGGTCTGCTATGCCATCGTGGCCCTCTCCGCCCTGCCCCTGGCGGTGGTTGTGATTTTTTCCTTCAGGAATACCAGCGGCCCGGTCTTCACCTCCGGCTTCGGCCTGAGCAGTTACCGGCAGATTTTCTTCGATGTACCTAAAACGGTAACTAATAGCTTCATTTACGCCTTCGTAGCCGTGGTGCTGATTGCGTCGATAGGTACCCTGATAGGTTTTATTGTGGCCCGCAGGAGGACCTTAGCCGTGCGGATACTCGATCCGCTTCTCATGATTCCCTATATAGTACCGGGAACCGTGTTGGGCATCGGGTATATCGTGGCCTTCAACCGCAAGCCTTTTATGCTCGCCGGCACGGCGACCATCATTATCATGACCTATTTCATACGCCGCCTACCCTATTCGGTTCGCTCGGCGGCTTCCATACTCAAGCAGATAGATCCAGCGCTTGAGGAGGCCGGCATTAACCTGGGCTCTCCCCCGGGCAGGACGTTCAGAACCATAACCATGCCGCTGATGAAGGCCGGCATTATTTCCGGCGCGATCATGAGCTGGGTAACGTCCATGAACGAACTGTCGGCTTCTATCCTGCTCTATGTAGGCAGGACGATGACTATGCCCATCAAAGTATATCTGTCTGTCTTGGATGGCTACTTCGGGACGGCCAGCGCCATGTCCACCATACTGCTTGTTGTGACCGGCCTAGCGCTATACCTGGTCAATCGCTGGACAGGTAAGTCCGGCGCTTCGGTTGTTGTCAGTTCCTAAGCCTGCATGCGTCAACTAGACGGCAAG
>JBGSKZ010000029.1:0-1222 GCA_041741035.1 Treponematales bacterium | reverse complement strand
GGAGGCGGCCATGCGGGAAGAGCGGCTCATCGAGCTCTTCGGGCTCGGAGCGGCGGCGGAAGCGGCCGCCGCGGAGGACGCCTCCCGCGGCAACCGCAAGCGCCTGGCTATCGCACTGGCCTTGGTCGGGAATCCCGCCATACTGCTCATGGACGAACCCTTCTCCGGGCTCGACATGGAGCGCGCCGAGGACTTATGCGCCATCATGAAGGCGCTGGCGGGCCGGGGCCTGACGATACTGTTTTCCTGCCACGGCGCGGAATTGGCGCGCGCGGCGGCCGACGGCGCCGCTATCATCGAAAACGGCCGCTTAAGCCTGGTTCCCCTCGAAAGCCTGGCTCCGCGCGCTGCTTCCGGCCTGAGCGCCGGTACGCTCCTGCCATGGATAGGCTAGTAAGCATAGTTTCGGCGCTCCGGCTATCCTCATCGGAGCGGCGCTCCCGAGGCAGGCTGGCGGGAGCGAGCCGCTTTATCATAGGATGGTCCTTAGGAGCCATAGCCTTGAGGCTGGGCGCCGAGCTCTATTTTTATTATTCGAGCCTCGGTTTTTCCCCGCCGCCCCCGCCAGCCGAGGCGGCCCTCTCTTCGCTCGCCTTTTTCAACAGCCTGCCCCTGGCCTTCGGCATGCTCTTCCTTTCCCGCGATAGAAGCCTGGAAGCCCGGCTCAGGCTCCTGCCGCTTAAGCCTTTCCACAAGGGAGCCCTGCTTAACCTGGCCATGGGGATAGACGCGCTTCCGCCCCTGCTCTGCGGGCTGGCCCTGCCGCTGGCGAATGCCATCCCGCTGCTGAGCCTGTCCGCCCGAGCCTTCCTGCGCTCCGCCCTGCTTTTGCCCCTGGCGCTGGTAGCCGCGGCGGCCCTCATGCGCTCGGGCGCGGGCTTCATCGGCGCGGCCCTGGGCTTAACCCGGCCCCGCAGCCTAAGCCAAGCGAAGGGCCTGGCACTCAGCCTGGCCTTTTTCGCGCTCGCCCTTCTCAGCCCGCGCCTTTCATATTCCGGCGGGCTGGCCAGGGCACTCTTCGCGAGCGGTGCTTCTTTCAGCCTGGAAGGGCTCGGGCCAGGCGGCCTGCTCGGCCCGGAAGCTCCGCCCGCCTCGCTCCTCGCGCTCATAGCGGCCCTTAGCCTGGCCGCCTTTTCCCTAAGCCGCGCGGGAGCCCTCGTTTCCCGCGCAAGAGCGAACGCCAAGCCGATACGGGCAGCGCCGGAACGGAGCGAGCGCGGCA